>JAZTXZ010000046.1:0-14939 GCA_045636685.1 Candidatus Avispirillum sp.
TGATGGAATCAAGTATTTTGAAGCTTATGCTTTTCAGGCGGCATCTTCTCTTGAGAAGATCGAGATTCCCGAAAGCAATACCGTCATCCGAGAGGGAACATTTGTCAGTTGCTCGTCTCTTAAGGAGATAGTTCTTCCCGATACAGTTACCGAGATCGAAAGCGGCGCATTTTATTTCTGCTCTGCACTTGAGAAGGTAACCCTTTCAAAATCCCTTGAAAAAATAGGATCTTATGCCTTCGCAGGCGCGGCTTTTGAAAGTGTGGATCTTCCCGAAAGCCTTAAGATCATGGATGAATATGCATTTTCCGAGTGCAGAAAGCTTACAGAGATCGAGGTGCCCGAAAAAGTAAAGGAGCTTTCCCTTGCTCTGTTCAGTAACTGCATAGGACTTCATACTGCTATACTTCCCGAAGGTCTTGAAAAGATCGGCATGAGTGCTTTCTATTACTGCGAGGCACTGAAAGACTGCGCTATTCCTTCAACTGTAAAGGAAATAGGCGAGTACGCCTTCTGCCACTGTATCGCTCTTGACGGTACCGTGCCTCCCGATGGGCTTGAAAAGCTCGGAAACTATGCATTTGCAGATTGCACGGCGCTTACCGTGATGTATATTCCCGAGGCAATAACCGAAATACCCGAATACTGCTATGCAAGCTGTAAATCTCTCAGAGAGATAGAGATACACGATAAGGTTAAAAAGATCGGCAATTATGCTTTTACAGATTGCGACGAAGTTAAGAGAGTCAATATACCCGAGGGCGTGGAATATATCGGCCTTTGCTCCTTTGCCGCCATGGATAATGTTCTGTCAATATATATGCCCATGTCCCTGATAACGATAGGAGAGGGTGCCTTTGCAGACAGTGATAAGCTTGTGCTTCGCTGCTTCCAGGAGGATTCTTTTGCGTGGGAATATGCAAAAAAATACGACGTAAAGATAGAAGTTGCCGAAAAATAAGCGAAAAAACGTAAAAATAATTGGTCTTTGCAAAAATAGTTTTGAAAAAACCCTTGACAAAAAGGGGACCTCTTATGTATAATTATTGATGCCTATGCGAATGGGACGCTTGTCCCTACAAAATAAGAAATAATAATTTTCCATAAACCTGTAAGGAGGTGCGAATATGCTTAGAACATATCAGCCCAAAAAGCGTCAGAGAAAGAAGGAGCACGGCTTCAGAAAGAGAATGAAGACTGCAGACGGCAGAAAAGTACTCAAGAGACGTCGCGCAAAGGGCAGAGCAAGACTTACTCATTAAGTTTTTGTTCTTGTCTGAATAAGGCCCGGCGTCGGTCAATATCCGAGCTTTTGCTTGGGGATAAATAAGACCGACCACCTCCGAGTGGATCCGCAACCCGGACCGTATCGGAGGTTTTTATTTTAAATCTTTTTCGGAGGAAAAACGTGAAGCTTACGGCAATAAGTGAAAATCATCTGTACCGCAAGGCTTATCAAGGTGGCAGACGTGCCGCTGCGCAGGCTGTTTGCGTATATATCCTCCGGGACAAGAAATCAAATCAGCTAAAAAAAGCGAATCCTGAGAAAAAGGCTATCAACCGCGTGGGAATTGCAGCCTCAAAGAAGATCGGAGGCGCCGTAGAAAGAAATCGCGCAAAAAGAGTCATACGCGAGGCGTACAGACAGATAGATGCGAGCATAGGCATAAAAAAAGGCAATCTTGTTGTTATAGCGGCAAGAGAAGCGGCTACGGTTTCCAAAATGCAGGACGTAAAACGTGATTTGCAGTACTGCCTGCGCAGGCTTGAAATGCTTGAATGTCCCGAGGGACAAACTAAAACAAATGCTTAAACGGCTTTTCCTTTTGCCGGTGAGGTTTTACCGGCGGTTCATATCCCCCTTGACCCCTCCTTGCTGCAGGTTTCAACCGACCTGCTCCCAGTACTGTATCGAGGCGGTGGAGGAGTGGGGGATAATTCGTGGCTTTGCCCTTGCTGCTTTTCGCATCCTCAGATGCAATCCTTGGTCAAAGGGCGGCTACGATCCTGTTCCTCAAAATAAAAAGAGGAAAAACAAATAACCAAAACGAAAGAAAAACAAATTAAAATGAACGCTATTTTTGATATTATTGCAAAACCTTTCGGTTGGCTGATGAAGTTCTTCCTTATGATCAGCCCCGGTAATAACTATCTTATTGCGCTGATCTACTTTACTGTTGTTATTCAATTGCTTCTTTGTCTTCTTTTTGGTATCAAGCAGCATAAGAATATGCTCAAGCAGGCAAAGATATCTCCTCTGGCGGCGGCTATCCGCAAAAAGTACCAGGGACGTGACGATCAGGCAACAAGACAGAAGATGCAGGAGGAAACTACTGCTCTCTATCAGGAGCACGGATATAATCCTCTTTCCGGTTGTCTTCCCATGCTTGTACAGCTTCCCATCATCATGGCATTGTACAATGTTATCGTAGCCCCCCTTCAGCATATGATAATGCTCTCCAAGGAAGAGGTTGCAACCATTCTCAATAAGTTCCACGATGCAGGTCTTCTTTCCGATGCCGCAACAAAGAATATCATTACAGAGAAGGTTACAGAGTTCACAGCAAAGAATGCGGCAAATGCCCGTCTTGCTCAGACTGAGGTAATCAACCTTATTAATAAGTGGAGAGATAGCGGAGCAACAGAAAAGCTTCAGGAGTTTGCATACGGAGTTTCCGATAATCTCACAGCAGAGACAATTCTTCCCAAGTACCGTGCATTCGGCCTTGACTTCTCAGCAAATCCCCCTTATCCCAATGCAGAAAACTTTAAAGAGATGTGGCCTCTCCTCGTGGTTCCCGTTCTTATCGTTGCAACTATGATCATAAGCCAGATGCTCTCAAAGAAGTTCACATTCCAGGATCCCACAATGCAGCAACAGCAGAATAACTGCTCCATGAAGGTTATGATGTACTCCATGCCCCTTCTTTCTGCATGGATCTCCTTCTCTCTTCCCGCAGCAGTTGGTGTATACTGGATCTATCGTTCTGTTGCAGCAACTCTCCAGCAGTTTATTCTCTCTCTCATAATGCCTCTGCCCAAGTTTACTGAAGAGGACTATAAGAAAGCAGAAAAAGAGCTTGCAGGCAAAACAAAGAAGAACGAAAAGAAAAAGGTTGGTGACGTTGCGTATAACGCAGACGGCACAAAGAAGCGTTCTCTCCATCATATAGATGATGAGGAGTACAGCGCGGCTCCCGCCCTTTCTCCCGAGGCTGCAAAGAATGCAGAAGCGGAAGAGAAAATGGCTCCCGGCGTAGACCCCGAGGATGCTCCCATTATGAAGGAAGACCGCGGTTCTACCTATAAGAAAAAGACAAAATAAGAGCGGCGACGGTCGTTTTAGAAAAATTCTTGCGGTCACAAATCAACTATAAAACTTTGCCCGAAAGGGCAATCGGAGAATTTATGGCAGAAGAAATTATCATACAGGGCAAGACGCTTGAAGAGGCCATGGCCGAAGCGCAGTCCAAATATAACGGAGATAATGTACAGTACGATATTCTTGAAATGCCCAGACGCGGTATTTTCGGTATCGGTGCATCTCCTGCAAAGATCAAGGTTATTATCAACGATGTTGAAGAAGATGATGATTGCGACCTTTCCGGAATCGTGGCATCTATCAAGGGCCTTGGTGTAACAACAAATAAAGGCGGCGGAGACGAGCAGTCCCGCGAAAAGCGCGAGGAAAAGAAGGTTGAGGAGAAGGCTGATAAGCCTGCTCAGAAGCCCGAAAAGCGTGAAAAACGCGAAAAGCGCGAGAAAAAGGAAAAGACTCAGCCTCAGAAGGCGGAAGAGCAGAAGCCTGAGGAAAAGAAGGTTGAGGAGAAAAAGGCAGATAAGCCTGAGAAGCATGAGAAGCCCCAGAAGGCTGCTCCCCAGATCAAGGAGCCCAAGGTTATTGAGGTAACAGAAAAGGAGCTTGAGTGCGCTCTCAGCTTTGCAAATACCCTTCTTCGCGATATGGGAGTAAATGCCGAGGCTAAATACACAGGCAACGAGCCCTCCGGTGTTGGCGGAAACACATATCCCCACATTGAGATCGTCGGCGAAGGTGCAGGTATTCTTATCGGACATCACGGCGAAACTCTCGATGCCATCCAGTATCTTGTTAACCTTTGCGCACACCGTAAGGGCGGATCCTCCTCCAAGGAGTTTGTCAAGATCATTGTTGATATTGAAGATTATCGCGCAAAGAGAGAAGAAACTCTCCGCGGTCTTGCAAGAAGAACTGCTCAGAAGGCTATCAAGTATAAGAGAAATATCGTTCTCGAGCCTATGAATCCCTTTGAAAGAAGGATCATCCACTCTGAGATCCAGGATATTGAAAATGTGTCTACTCATTCTGTAGGCAGCGATGAAAACCGTAAGATCGTAGTTTGCTACGAGGGTGCGGATAAGGTTCAGCGCCGCCGCCGTTCAAACGGTAAGAACAGAAATGCAGAAAAAGCTCCCGTGCAGGATACTGCATCTGCAGAGCTTCTCTCTGCTGTTGATGCAGTAGCAGACAGCACAGTAGAGGTTGACGCTGAGTAAAAAAATGGGGCTGTTGCATTTATTTGTAACAGCCCCGTTTTTAGAAAATTGAAAGAAAGATAAATTGCAGTTTGAAAGCGAAGGACCATGCAGAAACTTTTTTAAAAAGGCCCCAGCGTTTTTCTTTTTCAAATTCCAATTTGTCATATAGAGGTATTGTATGATCGGAGAGACTGTTGCCGCTGTGTCAACGCCCAAGGGTAAGGGCGGAATTGCCGTTATCCGCATAAGCGGAGACCGAAGCGGAGAGATACTGGAAAAGTGCTTTGTTTCAAAGAAAAGCCCTGTGGAAAGCCCAAGAAGGGCTGTTTTCGGCACGGTTGTAAACGGTAGCGAGATCGTTGATACGGGTATTGCCGTTTATTTTTGCGAGGGTGCCTCCTTTACGGGAGAGGCATCTGCGGAGATCAGTTGTCACGGAGGCACTGCAGTGACTCAGGCGGTCCTTTCTGCTGTTTTCAAGGCGGGAGCGCGTCCTGCGGAGCCGGGAGAGTTTACCAGACGTGCCTTTGTTAACGGACGCCTTTCTCTGACTGAGGCAGAGGCCGTGGGCCGTCTTATCGATGCGGATACTGAAAGCCGTCGCCGCCTTGCTTCTAATGCTTTGAGAGGTTCGCTCAAAGAAAAAACGGAAAAAATAAGAAATTCTCTTGCGGATGTGCTCAGCGCACTTTATGCTGTTATCGATTATCCCGATGAGGATATAGGAAATGAGGGTGAGGAGCAGATCGAAGGTGTTCTTTTTGAAAGTATTGCAGAGCTTGAAAAGCTTCTCTGTACTTATAAGACAGGAAGCGCCGTTGCAGATGGCGTTGTTACTGTTATTTGCGGCTCACCAAACTGCGGAAAAAGCACACTTTATAACCTTCTTTGCCGTGCGGAGAAGGCGATCGTTACAGATGTTGCAGGAACGACCAGAGATACTCTCTGGGAAACGGTTGATGCAGGTGGCATAACTCTCCGCCTTGCGGATACTGCGGGTATCCGTGAAACAGGAGATACTGTGGAAAGCATCGGTGTTGACCGTGCGAAAAGCGTTATGCGCACGGCAGATCTTGTTATTTCCGTTTTCGACGGTTCAAGAGAGCTTTCTGAGGAGGAAAGAGAGCTTCTTTCACTTCTTTCTTCTCTTGACAGTGCAAAGATCGCCGTAATAAATAAATCCGATAAAGACACATTTAATGTATGTAAAGAGATCTCAGATGTCAACGATAAGACTGTTGTAATGTCTGCGAAATACGGAGAGGGTGAAGAGGTATTATACAATGCCATATCGGAGCTTTTCAATGCGGATAAGCTCTCTCTTTCAACAGATGCAGTTATCTGGGAAGCGCGCCATAAGGCAGCGGTGGAGAGCGTTATAGCTCTTCTCACCGATGCCCGTAACGCACTGATATTCGGAGATCCTGCGGATGCAGTGTGCACCCTTTGCGAAAGTGCTCTTTCGGAGCTTTCTCTCCTTGACGGAAGAGGCGTGACAGAGGATATAGTATCCCGTATCTTTGCTCGCTTCTGCGTAGGAAAATAATTATCTCCGTTTTCTGGGGATAAGAAGGAAAATAAGAACGAGAACGGCGATAACTGCCGCAACGGCTATGACGATGGCCCAGGGGTTAATGCCCTTTTCCTCAAGCTCCATGCTGTCTATAACGCCGGTGGTGTCCTCTGTTCTGTTTGTAGTATCTCTGCTTGTAGTGTCTTTGGCTGTGGTGGACTTATCTGTGGTATCGCGATCGGTTGTGTCACGATTGGAGGTGTCCTTGTCGTCCTTGTTGTCTTTGTCAACAATGCCGTCGCCCTCAGCCTCGGGCTCTCCGTTTTCGGGGTCAAGCATACCGCTTTCCTTGTCTTTTATGTCGGTGATGGCCTCTTCAACCTTGTCCTTAGCTGTGTCGGCGGCCTCTCTCATGCCGTTCATAAAGCCCGAGTCTCTTGCGGCAAGAGCGGTGGGGCAGAGAGTGAGACATAAAACTGCGGCGCAGATTATAACAGAATAAATTTTTTTCATGATAAACCATTCCTTTTGAGTAGTACAAGATTATTATTTCCGCTCATTTGCGGTATATACGTATAAAGAATAGTTTTTGAGGTTTTATGGAAAACAAAAGATTTACAAAAAACGATAGCGGATTTATTTGCGGACATTGCAAAAAAGAGGTTCCGCCCCTTGGATATACTTCGAGAAACCATTGCCCCTATTGCCTTTGGAGCCGTCACCTTGATGAAAACCCGGGAGATCGTGCCAGTGAGTGCAAGGGTCTTATGGAGCCCGTTTCCGCCGAGCCTGATGCAAAGAAGGGGTATATAATTATCCATAAATGCACAGAATGCGGTGCTGTCCGCAGAAATAAGGCTGCCTACGGCCCCAAGGCTGAAGTCGGCGATAATTTAAAGTTGATAATTTCCCTCACCGGTAAGGTATTCTGAGGTTTCTATGATATATAACAGAGAAGAATTTTCATCCCGTCTTTCAAATCTTTCAGATACAACAGGACTTGCAGACCTAGCCTGCCCTGCAGAAAAAAAGCTGTATACTATTTGCGAACAGCTTGACCTTAAGTCAAAGCAGTTTAACCTGACTGCCATAACCGAGCCCGAAGAGGTTTTGAGAAAGCATATTATCGATTGCCTTTTTGCGGCAAAGACAGTGGATGAGTTTGCAAAGAACGGATCCAAGCTTCTCGATGTAGGAAGCGGAGCAGGATTTCCCTCCCTTCCAATTGCGGCGGTCCTTCCCCATGTTTTCATAAACGCTATGGATGCAACTGCGAAAAAATGCGTTTATATGAACGATACGGCAGCCCTTGCAGGCATCGAAAACTTCAAGGCTTTCAATGCGAGAGCAGAGGAGGCGGCAAGAGGCGAAATGGGAGCGGCTTATGATGTTGTAACGGCACGTGCCGTTGCAAGGCTTAATGTGCTTCTTGAGTTATGCATTCCGTTTTTGAAAGTCGGCGGATATTTCGTTTCCATGAAAGGTGCGGCGGCAGACGAGGAGATCGATGAAGCAAAAAGCGCGGCAAAAAAGCTTGGATGTACTTTTGTGGAAAAGCGACAGTATACACTGCCCGATCTCAGCGATGCGAGATTTCTCCTCATTTACAGAAAAGATTCGAAAACACCCGAGCAGTATCCCCGTAATTTTTCACAGATATCAAAAAAACCTCTTTGATTTTTCAAAGAGGTCTTTTTATTTGAAAATGGGTCAAAAACAAATATAAAATTCTCCGATATTTCCTCTTTGATTTTAAGTTTCGGGTGATATCATTTCTTTACTGAAAATGAAAGGAATGAAAAGGAAATGAAAACAAAAGAGGAAAAAAGAGAAAGAGCAGGGGATAAAAGGCGAGTACAGGTGGTGAAAATGATCCCTGTAGAGGCAATCGTTCCAAACCCATCACAACCGAGAAAGTTCTTTACCGATGATGCTATATTCCGCCTTGCAGACAGTATCCGTATTCACGGGATAATACAGCCCCTTTGTGTACGTCGCCCCGACGGAATGTCAGGCGTTTTTGAGCTTGTGGCAGGCGAGAGGCGACTCAGGGCGGCAAAGCGATTGGGTATGGCCGAGGTGCCATGCGTCATGGTAGAGGCAAACAGCGAGGAAAGTGCCCACATGGCGATCGTTGAAAACATCCAGCGAGAAAATCTGAATATGTTTGAGCAGGCAGAAGCAATAAGCTCTCTTATGAAGGTCCATTGTCTGACTCAGGAAAAGATTGCTGAAAAGATTTCGTGTTCTCAATCCTATGTGGCAAATAAGCTGAGACTACTCAGACTTGGAGAAGGTGAGAGAGAGGAGATACTGTCCTGCGGACTTTCCGAGCGGCATGCAAGGGCGTTGCTTAGAATAAAGGATGATGATGCGAGAAAAAGCGCACTTCATACCGTGGTAAGAAAGGAAATGAATGTTGCCGCTACGGAGGAATACATAGACAGACTTATAGAAGCGGAAAAGAAGGAAAAGGCAAAGGAAAGATCAGAGAAAAAAACAAAGCTTATAATAAAGGATGTGAGGATACTCTATAATACCATAGACCGCGCCGTTGAAACTGTAAGACTGTCGGGAATTGACGTCCAGACCCTGAAACGCGAAAATGCCAAGGATACGGAGATAGTCATAAGAATCCCGAAGCTTGCATAAAATTGCGTAATGAGCTATAAACAGACCGACAAATCGGAGTTTGAATGGAACTATGCAAAAACTTTTTTTGTAAAAAAGTTTCTGCACTTCAAAAAACTTTAAAAAAGGGAACATCAATAATTGGGTTTGCAGAGAAGGCGTTCACTTCTTGGTAACAAAGCCCTGCAGGGGCTTAAAAGGGTTCACTAAAGATAACTTTAGTGAACCCTTTTTTAAAGTTTTTTGCGGAGCTTTTTTACAAAAAAGCGACCGTCCTCTCCCCTTCACACTCCGATTTATCGAACTGACGTATAGACAAAAAAATAGGGCAGTTGCAAAAGCAACTGCCCTATAGCTTTAGAACTTAACAACTGTATTTGTCTTTGCAGACTCGAATGCTGCCATGATGACCTTCATAACAACTCTCATCTGATCGTGTGTTACGAGCTGTTCTGCCTTGCCGTCGATAGCATCGCAGAAGTTACGGTAGTAGTTGTGAACGTCAACCTTAGGTCTTTCCATATCAAAAGACTCCATCATACGGTCTGTTCTGGGTGCCATAGTCTTTGAAAGGCCGTTTGCAGTCTTTGTGGGACGGATATTATCGTCCTCGGGGAAGCCTGTGCATCTTGTGATGTGGATCTTGTCCTTCCAGTCGTTGATCATCGCAGTACCGTTCTTACCTCTCATATACATAAGAGGAAGCTTAACGAAGTTGTAGGTTGCGATCTCAACGTGGAGATTCTTTCCGCTTCTGAGCTTGATATCTATATAGCAACCGTCGTCAACGGGAGCGCCTGTGAGATAATCAAATCTTGCATAAACGCTTTCAACGTCGTAGCCAAGCATCCAAAGCTGCTGGTCGATCATATGAACGCCCCAGTCGTAAAGCATACCGCCGCCCTTTTCAACTGTTTTTCTCCAGTCGCCGGGGATGCCGTGGTCGCCGTGAACGCGGGACTCGATGCTGATGATATCACCGATGGAATCCTCATCGCAAAGCTGCTTCATAAGCACGAAATAATCGTCATATCTGCGGTTCTGGTGAACGGAGAACTTCTTTCCGTATTTTTCAGATGCCGCGATCATATTTTCAAGAGCCTCGCAGGACATAGTAACGGGCTTTTCGCAGATAACGTGCTTGCCTGCCTCCATTGCCGCAATGGCAATAGATTCGTGAACATCGTTGGGAGTTGCAATAACAACGATCTCAATAGATTCATCTGCGAGGAACTCCTGGAGAGTGTCATAAGCCTTATAGCCGTCTTCTCTTGCCTTTTCGTTCTTTGCCGGGTCAATATCGTATGTGGCAACTACCTCGCAAACGTCACTTTCGTTAAAGTGGATGGCGTTACAGTAGGTAACACCCTCAATGCTGCAAACATGCCACTGACCCATACCGCCGTAGCCAACTACGCCGACCTTCTTTTTCATAGAAATCACCTGACCTTTCCGAGCTGTCCGGGGAATGCTGACAGCCGTCTGATAGCTGAGAATAATATAAATTACAGACTGTTGATTTTCTCTATGAGAATAAACATCTAAATTTATTATACCAACTAAGCCGTTAAAGTCAATAAAATAGATGATTTTTTTACTATGGTTCAAACAATTTTTTTGGCAGAAATACTAAATCAATCCTTCTTTGCAAAAAAGCGGGGAATGATGGCGAAAACCGCCGAAATAACTGCGCCTATTGCAGTTACGATAATAACAGCAGTCCAGTTCACGGCAGAAAGTCCTGTAATATCAAAGTTTCCTGTTTCGGCGTTCTGAAGGCGGGAGAAAACGCAGATAATGTCAAAGATAAGCGTTCCGATGCCGAGAGCGCCGCTGATATAGGAAAAGGCGGAGAGCTTTTTGCTGCCATCTTTTTTGAGGGGAGAAAGCTTGGGGGCGGAGAAATTGAGAACGCTTCCGATGTAGAAGGCAGCAAGACAGAGAACCAGAGTCTCGGGGATCATATATGTGCTGTTGTATGCGAGGGAATAGACAGCTGCCGCATCTGACGGAATGGAAAGATCGCGCCATACTGTTACGCCTGAAATGAAGTGGCATGCAAATCGAATGAGGCAGGATACGAGTGCGCCCAGAACAAGTCCTGCGCGCTGGCTTTTGATTTTTTTGAAAAGTCCGCCCAATCCGATAAGTGCAAATGCGAGAACATAGTCGAAGAGAATAACGGCAGTAATGCTTTTCCAGCCTGTTACGTAGGAGAGAACTCCTGCGCCCAAAATAAACTGCATCAGGCCGTGAACGGTGGCAGTAAGTAAGCCCCAAGGCGTTCCGTGGCGATATGCAATAAGAAGGATGGGCAGCATGGATGCGAAGGTTATACTGCCGCCGTAAGGAAGGTCAACAAGCTTGAGTAAGCTAAGTATTGTTGCCAGTGCGATCATAATGGCGCTTTCACAAAGCTTGAGTGTAACGGATGGTGTTTTTGTTTTGTTTTTC
This sequence comes from Candidatus Avispirillum sp., assembly GCA_045636685.1. Classification (GTDB taxonomy): domain Bacteria; phylum Bacillota; class Clostridia; order Oscillospirales; family CAG-272; genus Avispirillum. The sequence continues at coordinate 11,117 of JAZTXZ010000046.1, forward strand.
ATAGATTCCTTTCTATCCGAAATGAAAGAAGCATAAAAAAATCCCCTGCGGCTGCAGAGGATGAAAAAAGCAATATTTGCTCAATGCTCCCTACGCCGGAATTACCCGTATCAGGTTAAAGGGTTCGGCTCTCGCCGTCTCAGCCGCCATGGCAGCACCCCTGTATTGAATTGCGTTCTTGGCCAAGAACAATATGATTATAACACCGCATTCCGCTGTTGTCAAGAGAAAACTGAATCCCCGATAAATCGGAGTTTGAAGGGACACTACGCAGAAACTTTTTTGAGAAAAAGTTTCCGCACCTTCAAAAAACTTTAAAAAAGGAAAGAAAAATCGGAGTTTTAAATGGAGACGGAATTGGTATAGCAAATGCTGCACAAAACAAAAGCCTCCCCCTTCACAGCGAGCTGAGAAGGGGAGGCGGTGTTTCTGAGATTTTTGCCTCCCTTTCAAACTCCGATTTATCGTTATCAAATAACCGTTGAAATAATTGTTTGTTTGTTGTATCATAAGTATAGTAAATTAAGATTATAGAGAAAGCGGAAAAATGAAGAAACAAACACAGAGGGAGAAAAATCCCTATCCCTATTCCGATTCAAATAAAAGGTATCAGACTTTTGATTATTATATGAAGAAGCGCTTCGGTGGCAAATGCGCAAAAATTTCCATCGATGCAGGATTTTCCTGTCCCAACATCGACGGTACTGTAGGGTGCGGCGGGTGTATTTATTGCTCAGGAGGCTCATCAGGTGCTCTTGGCGCGGGAAGTATTGCAGAGCAGTACAGAGCCGGCGTTGAAGCAATAACCAGAAAATGGGATACGAGCCGATTTGTACCCTATCTTCAGGCTCATACAAACACCTATGCTCCCATAGAACGCCTGAAGGCAGTTTACGAGGAATGCGCCGATCTTCCCGGCGCGGTGATGCTTGCTATTGCGACAAGAGCAGATTGCCTGTCGCAGGAGGTAATTGATCTTCTCCTTGATATCAGCAAAAGGATCCCTCTTCTGGTGGAGCTGGGCCTTCAGAGTGTTCATGATGAAACTGCAGAGAGGATAAACCGAGGCCATACCTATTCTCAGTTTGTCGAAGGCTATAATCGATTGAAAAGTGCAGGCGGAGATATTGTAATAACCGTACACCTAATAAACGGTCTCCCCAGCGAAACTCAGGAGATGATGCTTGAAAGCGCTCGACAGGTTGCGGCGCTTCGCCCTGATATGGTAAAGCTTCATCTTCTTCATATTCTTAAAGATACCCCTCTTGAGAAGATGTATTCAAAGGGCGAGTACTTTACTATGGAAAGAGATGATTATATCGATACCGTTGTGCGCCAGATAGAGTTGTTTCCGGAAGAAACGGTGATCGCCCGTATTACGGGAGATGCGCCCGGCGAGTATCTTGTTGCTCCCGAATGGTGTGCAAAAAAAACAGCGGTTGCAAATGATATTGATAAGGAATTGTATTTAAAAGATACATACCAGGGAAAACTTGCTTGTAAAATAATGTGATAATATGTCACAAAAATGTAAAATGTACACAATTTGTCAATAAAATATTGCCTGTTTGTTCGTAGATTTTTGTACATTATAGTGTTAGAATGATTTTACATTTAGAGTAATTCAAATTTATTGCAGGATCATTCGGAGGAAAAATGAAATACGGAAAGCGTTGGAGTATCAGTAAAGAAAAAAAGCAGGAGTATATAGATAGACTTCTTCCCCATCTTGCATCTCTGAGAGCAAGAGCAGGTCTGTCTCAGGATGAGCTTGCGGGTCTGGTTGGTGTTTCAAGACAAACATATTGTCTTACAGAATCAGGTTCACGCTCTCTTTCATGGAATACTTATCTGTCCATAGTAATGTTTTTTGATTATAACAGCAGAACACGTGATCTTCTTCGTGGATGCGGTGCTTTTCCCGAGGATCTTTTCTATAAATTCAATCCCGGAGATGATAAATCGCAGGAAAGCACATTTGTTGAGGTGCCTGAGCTTAATAAGCTGTTCTTCTGCCTTGATAATGCGGGAAAGAATGCGGTTCGTGCAGCTGTGGTAAGCGAATATGCGAGATGCAGTTCTCTTGATAAGGCACAGATCATAAAGCTTATGAACGAAGTTCTTATGACAAAATGATATTTTAACTGTCTTGCGGTATAAAAATGAATAAGTAAAATCCATATCCCTGCAGCCGTGATTTTTGTGATCACGGTTGCAGGGATGTTTTGTTTTTGCTGATATTAACGGATGCTCCGGATCGGGGATATACAGCTTTGATTTTTATTCATGTGCGGATCATCGACGGGCGATGCTCTCCTTTAAGATATTTAACTTGTAACTATGTATTTTAAGAAATTGCGTGTATTGAACTTTCGGTATCATTGTGATATAATGAGAAAAATGTAAAAAAAGGAGATATAGGCATGGATAATACAGGCAAGCCTTTTTTTTCGATAGTAATTCCCGTTTATAACGGAGAAAAATATATTGCTCAGTGTATCCGTTCCTTTGTTGAGCAGACTTTTGGCAATTTTGAAATAATTGCAGTAAACGACGGATCTACAGACGGCACTGCCCGTGTGCTGGACGATATATGCAAGAAGGACAAAAGAGTTAGGTTTGTTACCGTTGAAAACGGCGGAGTGTTTCGCGCACGTGCCATCGGTGCCAAAGAGAGCAAGGGCACATATCTCACTTACAGCGACGATGATGATGTGCTTTGCGATAACAGAGCTCTTGAAAAAATATATGAAAAAGCGAAAAGCGAGGAATATGCTCTGATCCAGTACGGATACTACAAGAGATTCAATCATCTTGAGTTCAAGGAAAACTCTGTGAAAAAGAATGTAACGGCAGACTGCAAGGAGTTTTATGAGCGCGACTATCCTTTTCTTCTTTCAAGCCGTAACATTGCGTCCAGGCTTATGCTCAATACGGTGACAAAATTTTATCACAGGAGTCTTTATTCAAAGGCGCCGGATCCGGAAGGGCTTGAAAGGATGTTTATGGGAGACGATATGATCCTTAATCTTTTCATGCTCAGTGATTGCCCTTCGGCGCTCTATCTCGGGGATGTTTATTATCGCTCTTATAGGCTTCGCGGATATTCTGAAAAGTATAGAAGAGATGAGATGCATAATCTTGATATTATAAAGAAATATCAGATTTCTTTCCTTGATAAATGGAATGGCGAAAAGAAGAAAGAGGTGGAAAGACTTCATCATTTTGAAACGGCAGACTGGTTTTTTCTTCATGTCAGAAACAGTATAGATAATATCGGAGAAGAAGCTACCTGTAAGCTTATTGAAGAAGTTCTTGCTCTTCCTGCCTTTGTGCGAGCTTCGGAGTATTTCAATAAATTTTACGAGGATTCGCTCCCTGTAAAATTATTGCTTGAGGCAGATGCAGCAAAGTATATAAAAGAAGCAAAGGCTGTGGGAAAAGGCTCTTTGAAAGACCGTACCTACAACTGGCTCAAGAAAAATATTGTAATGAAGATATAAAAAAAGGCTGTCGCATTTGCGACAGCCTTTTCGTACGTCAATCTGCTAACTTCGGGTTTGTCGGTGTGTTTAATGGGAAGGGGATGGCGCCCTCGACATCCCACACATCTGAACAAGAACCAAAACGAAATTTGATGTATAAACAAACGAAATCGATACACATTGTCGTAGGGACCGGCGTCCCCGACGGTCCTAAATATCTGCACGCGAACCAAACGAAAGCCTCCACCTCTCACCGCGAATATGAAGAAAGCCGAAAACTAACTTTGCCTTATTCGCTCTGCATTCGCAAGGCGAATGCCAAAGGCTTTCGAAAATCG
>JAZTXZ010000047.1:0-9214 GCA_045636685.1 Candidatus Avispirillum sp.
TAGCCCTTGAAAGTTGAAAGCAAAAAGTATATAATAAACTGTAGTATGGGAAAGAATTGTTAATTCTTTTTCACCGATAATTGCTATCAATAAGTAAAATATATCCAGGAGGACAGTTAATGGAAAAAAATGTTTCCGAAATGATACTTGATGCAATCAATAACACAAGTATCAAAACAGCCTCTGCCCTGCGCGAGATCTTCAGCGATGCTGAAAGCAAAGCAACCGCTCCCGCAGAGTGCCTCACTGCACGCGGCAGAATTGAAGCCCTTTTCGATGAAGGAACCTTCATGGAAAGCGGCAAGTACATCCGTCGTACTCCCTCTGAATTTGACGGTAATGCAGACGACTCTTTTGAAGGTGTTATCTGCGGATGGGGTAGCGTTTGCGGAAAGCTCGTTTATGCTTTCAGCCAGGACTATTCCAGAACAAAGGGCGCGCTCACAGAAGCTCAGGCAAGAAAGATCGAGGAGATCTATCGCCTTGCAATGGAAAACGGCGCTCCCGTTATCGGTATATTTGATTCCGCAGGAGCTCTTCTTCCCGAAGGTGTTCGCGCACTTGCAGGCTACTCCAGAATGATGAACTGTGCCTCCAAAGCATCCGGCGTTATTCCCCAGATCGCGATCATCCCCGGCGTTTGCGCAGGAAGTGCAGCAGTTGTTGCAGGAATGTTTGACTTTATCATTATCTCCGAGGCTAAGGGTACTGTAAGCTTTAACGCCCCCTTCGTTCTCAATAACGATAAAGCAGGCAAGTCCGAGTTCGTTTCCAAGAGCGGTCTCGCAGCACTTACAGCAAAGAACGACAGCGAGTGCATCGCTCTCGCAAAGGCTCTTCTCTCCTTCCTCCCCATGAACAATATGGAAGGCACAGTTGAAGACTTCAGCCGCGACAGCGCAAACCGCCTTGTTGATATTTCTGCTTATGCTGCTTCCAAGAATGCAGCTGATCTTATCGCCGCTATTGCGGATGACGCAAAGTTCCTTGAGCTTTACAGCGCATATGCACAGGAAATGACAGTTGGATTCATTTCTCTCAATGGCACAGTTTGCGGCGTTGTTGCAAACAATAAAGCAGAAAAGGGCGGCATCCTCACAGCAGGTGCTGCAAGAAAGGCTTCCAGAATGGTTACATTCTGCGATAGCTTCGATATTCCCGTTATCACAATTCTCGATTCCGAGGGTCCCGACGTATCTCTTGAAGCTGAGGCTTCTCCCTACGCATCCGAGCTTGCAAAGCTTGCATTTGCTTATGCAAACGCAAAGTGCGCTCTCATTACCCTTATCGCAGGCGAAGCTTACGGCGCTCACTTCTCTCTTATGGGAGCAAAGGCACTCGGCGCTGACGTTGTATTCGCTCTTGACTCCGCAAAGATCGGTGTTATGAGCGCATCCCGTGCAGTTGCATTCCTCCTTAACGACAGAGTGAGCGAAACTGTTACCCGCGCAGAGCTTGAAGCTAAATGGGATGATAAGATCGGCTCTCCCGTAGCCGCTGCAAGCGCAGGAGAAGTTGACGATATTATCGATGAGGGCGAGATCCGCCAGAGACTTGCAGGCGCTCTTATGATGCTCGCTGCAAAGAGCAAGTGCGCTCCCGCACGTCGCCACACTAATATGCCCCTTTAATCGGAGGTCATAATGAATAACATTGTAAGTACCGCGCTTTCTACCGGCGGTATGTCACTTGGCGAAAGACTTTCCAACGGCCTTACAGTTTTTGTAACAGGTATCCTTGCCGTATTCGGAGTTCTTGCCGTCCTTTGGGGAGTTCTTGCACTGTTCAAGATCTTCTTCTACGACATACCCGAGAAAAAGAAAGCCGAAGCAAAAAAGAAAGCTGAGCAATCAGAGATCGCTCCCGTTACAGTTGGAGCTGCAGAAGAAACTGAAGCTCCCACAGAAGAGGACGATACTCAGCTTATCGCAGTAATCACAGCGGCAATCGCCGCATACAGATCCTCCGCTGAGGCATCTGCAGAGCCCGCACTTCCCTTCCGCGTTGTTTCTTACAAGAGAGTAAGAGGCGCTTGCGGCTGGAACGGTGCTGATGAAAATGAGACTATCTGAGCTCTCAGACTACAAAATTAAAATAAGTAAAGGATTATAACTATGAAAAAGTATACAATCACTGTAAACGGTACCGCTTATGAGGTATTTGTAGAAGAAGAGGGCGCAGCAGATGTTGCTCCCGTAGCTGCAGCAGCTCCCGCTCCCGCAGCGGCACCTGCACCTAAGGCTGCTCCCGCTCCCAAGGCTGCTCCCGCAGGCGGCACACCTGTTGTTGCTCCCATGCCCGGCACAATCCTTAAGATGAACGTTAAGGTTGGCGATACAGTGGCTCCCAACGGCCTTGTTTGCATCCTTGAGGCAATGAAGATGGAAAACGAGATCTTCTCCGAAAAGGGCGGTAAGGTAGTTGCTATCAACGCTCCCGCAGGTACTGCTGTTCAGTCCGGCGACGCTATCGTAACACTCGGCTGATAAACTTAACTCTATCTCTTTGAAAGGTAAAAATACAAATGCTTGAAAGTATTGGTAATTTCTTAGAGTCGACGGGTATTGCAAGGCTTTTCGGTATAGGCAGTGCAGTTGCCGATACAGCTTGGTGGAAGACGCTTATTATGCTTTTGATTTCTTTCGTTCTCGTATATCTCGCGATCGTTAAGAAATTCGAGCCCCTGCTTCTCCTCCCCATCGCTATCGGTATGATGCTCACAAACCTCCCCGGCGGTGGCTTGTTCCATCTCGATTTCTTTATTGCTGAACATATCGATTACGGTCAGGTCCTTCACGATGGCGGTCTTCTTGACCTGCTCTATCTGGGAGTAAAGCTCGGCATCTATCCCTCACTCATATTTATAGGAATCGGCGCTATGACCGATTTTACCCCCCTCATTTCCAACCCTAAGTCTCTTCTTATCGGTGCAGGTGCACAGCTCGGCGTTTTCGTTGCCTTCTTCCTTGCTCTTGCATCCGGATTCTTTACAGCTCCCGAGGCTGCAGCTATCGGTATCATCGGCGGCGCCGACGGTCCTACAGCTATCCTTGTAACTAAGACTCTCGCACCTAAGCTTCTCGGTGCTATCGCTATTGCGGCATATTCATACATGGCTCTTATCCCTCTTATCCAGCCTCCTTTCATGAAGATGCTCACAACAGATAAAGAGAGAAAGATCAAGATGACAGCTCTCCGTCCTGTTTCTCAGCTTGAAAAAGTTCTGTTCCCCATCGTTGTAACTGTAGTTGTTGGTCTCATCGTTCCCGATGCACTTCCTCTTATCGGATGCCTTATGTTCGGTAACCTTCTCAATGTTTGCGGCGTTTGCGACAGACTTTCCAAGACTGCTCAGAACGAGCTTATGAATATCGTAACTATCTTCCTCGGTATCACCGTTGGTGCTACTGCAAGTGCAGATAACTTCCTCGATATTCAGACTATCCTCATTATCGTATGCGGTCTTGCAGCATTCTGCGTTTCCACAGTCGGCGGTCTTCTCACAGCAAAGGTTATGAATATCCTTACCGGTGGAAAGATCAACCCCCTTATCGGTTCCGCAGGTGTATCCGCAGTTCCTATGGCTGCCCGTGTATCCCAGAAGGTTGGTCAGGAATATGATCCCTCCAACTTCCTTCTTATGCACGCAATGGGCCCCAACGTTGCAGGCGTTATCGGCTCTGCCGTTGCAGCCGGTGTGTTCCTCTCCTGGGACTGGGCTTCCATGCTTTAATATCTTAGAAAGGATTGAATTATAATGGCTAAAGTAAAAATTACAGAAACCGTCATCCGTGATGCTCATCAGTCTCTGTTTGCTACTCGTATGACTACTGAAGAAATGCTTCCTATCCTCTCTGAGATGGATAAGGTTGGCTACCACTCTATCGAGGCTTGGGGCGGCGCAACATTCGACTCCTGCCTCCGCTTCCTCAATGAGGATCCCTGGGAGCGTCTCAGAAAGATCCGTAATGAGGCTAAGAACACAAAGCTTCAGATGCTCTTCCGCGGCCAGAATATTCTCGGCTACCGTCACTACTCTGACGACGTTGTTGAATACTTCGTTCAGAAGTCTATTTCCAACGGTATCGATATTCTCCGTATCTTTGATGCCCTTAACGATGCAAGAAACCTGAAGACTGCTATCGATGCAACAAAGCGCGAGGGCGGACACGTTCAGGCTGCTATCTGCTATACAACCAGCCCTTACCACACCATCGATAACTTTGCATCCTATGCAAAGCAGCTTGAGGAAATGGGCGCTGACTCTATCTGTATCAAGGATATGTCCGGTCTTCTCCTTCCCTATACAGCATATGACCTTGTAAAGAAGCTTAAGGGCACTGTTTCTATTCCGATCCAGCTCCATACTCACTACACATCCGGTCTTGCTTCTATGACTGTTCTCAAGGCAATTGAAGCCGGTGTTGACGTAGTTGATACTGCGATCTCCGCACTTGCTATGGGTACTTCCCAGCCTCCTACCGAGCCTCTTGTAGCAACCCTTGCAGGTACTCAGTACGATACAGGCCTTGATATGGCGCAGCTTGATAAGCTCTGCAAGCACTTCACACCTATCCGTGAGAAGTATCTCGCAGCAGGTACTCTTGATCCCAAGGTACTTAAGGTTGACGTTAATGCCCTCAGATACCAGGTTCCCGGCGGTATGCTCTCTAACCTCGTATCCCAGCTTAAGCAGGCTGGCCAGTCTGAAAAGCTTGAGGAAGTTCTTGCAGAGGTTCCCCGCGTTCGTAAGGATGCAGGCTATCCCCCTCTTGTAACTCCTACCAGCCAGATCGTTGGTACTCAGGCAGTTCTTAACGTTATCGGCGGCGAAAGATATAAGATGGTTTCCAAGGAATTCAAGGGTATGGTTCGCGGCGACTACGGTAAGTGCCCCGCTCCCGTATACGATGAATTCAGAAAAATGATCATCGGTGATGACGAGCCTATCACATGCCGTCCCGCAGACAAGCTTGCTCCCGAGCTTGACAAGCTCCGCGCTGACTGCGCTCAGTATATCGAGCAGGATGAGGACGTTCTCTCCTACGCACTCTTTGAGCAGGTTGCAACAAAGTTCTTCGAGTACCGCAAGGCTAAGAAGTATAACCTTGACGCAGAAAACGGCGACAAGGACCTTGAAGTACATCCCGTATAAAGATAAAAAGGAATCACCGGTTACGGTGGTTCCTTTTTTCGTTCATCCAAATAAATCCAAAATTATAAAATTAAACTTACAATCAGTGTTTACATGAAAAAAATACCAAAAAGAATAAAAATTTATATTGAAAATCACATTACATGGTGATATAATATGTAAGTAATAGCACTCTCTTTGCTGTTACGTTAAATCATGATATTTTAATGACTTTCAGTCAAAAGGAGTTGTTTCATATGAGCCGTATGATCGGCACAGTATCCCGCGGAGTTCGTGCTCCCATCATCAGAAACGGTGACGATATCGTTCAGATCGTTGTTGATTCTGTTCTTGATGCTTCCAAGGACGCAGGATTTGAGTTTAATGACCGTGACATCGTTGCGATGACAGAGGCTATCGTTGCCCGTGCACAGGGTAACTACGCTACAGTTGAAGATATTGCAACTGACGTTCGCACAAAGTTCGGCGGAGAAACTGTAGGTGTTATCCTCCCCATCCTCAGCCGTAACCGCTTTGCTATCTGCCTCAGAGGTATTGCTAAGGGCGCAAAGAAGATCGTTCTTCAGCTCTCCTACCCCTCTGATGAAGTAGGTAACCACCTCATCAGCCTCGATATGCTTGATGAGAAAGGCATTAATCCCTATACTGACGTGCTCTCCCTCGAGAAGTACCGTGAGCTCTTCGGCTATGAAAAGCACCGCTTCACAGGTATCGACTACGTTGAATACTACGAAGGCCTTATCAAGGACTGCGGTTGCGAGTGCGAGATCATCTTTGCTAACGACGCAAGAGCAATTCTTAACTATACAAAGAACGTTCTCTGCTGTGATATTCACTCCAGAGCTCGCTCTAAGAGACTTCTCAAGGCTGCAGGCGCAGATATCGTTCTCGGTCTTGATGAGATCATGAACGCTCCCGTAAACGGCAGCGGCTATAACGAGAACTACGGCCTCCTCGGCTCCAATAAGGCAACTGAGGATCAGGTTAAGCTCTTCCCCCGCGACTGTCAGCCCGTTGTTGATGCTATCCAGAAGAAGCTCTACGAGGCAACAGGTAAGATGATCGAGGTTATGGTATACGGCGACGGCGCTTTCAAGGATCCCGTAGGTAAGATCTGGGAGCTTGCAGACCCCGTTGTATCCCCTGCTTACACATCCGGTCTCGAGGGTACTCCCAACGAGCTCAAGCTCAAGTACCTCGCTGATAACGAGTTTGCAGGTCTCTCCGGCGATGCTCTTAAGGAAGCTATCAAAGAAAAGATCACAGAAAAGGACGAAAACCTTGTAGGTAACATGGCAAGCGAGGGTACAACTCCCCGTCAGCTTACAGACCTTATCGGTTCTCTCTGCGACCTTACAAGCGGCTCCGGAGATAAGGGTACACCTATCGTATTTATCCAGGGCTACTTTGATAATTACACAACCGAATAATATTTCAGCCATACGGGAAACCGTATGGCTGTCTTTTAAGGAGAAGTTATGAATTACGACAACAAGATCACAGTAACAAAAGAGGACGGCACCGTTGTTGAGTGCGATGTTATCGTATCCTTTGAATGTACTGATACAGGCAAAAATTATATTGTCTATACAGATGGAGAACTTGATGAAGACGGTAACACAAAGCTTTATGCATCAACCTATGATGACTCTGAGGAAATCCCCCGCCTTCTTGAGATCGAAACAGAGGAAGAATGGCAGATGGTTGATGAAATACTCGATCAAATGATAGCAGATGCCTACGCAGAAGAGGAATCAGAAAACTGATATACAGTTTTTATAAAAAAGCTCCTTTCCAAGTGAAAGGAGCTTTTAATATTCTGATTAAAGAAGAGGAATACCGTTTTCTTCGCAAACCTTTACAGTTTCGCTGTCCCAAATGCTGCACTGAACCTCGCCGATATGAGCACAGCCAAGCATAAGCATACAAAGTCTTGACTGACCGATACCGCCGCCGATCGTGAGAGGAAGCTCATCATTAAGAAGCATTTTATGGAACGGGAGCTCTCTGCGGTCATCACAGCCGGAGATCGTAAGCTGTCTGTCAAGAGACTCACTGTCTACGCGAATACCCATAGACGATATCTCAAGAGCGCGTCCAAGGGTCTCATCCCAGAAAAAGATATCTCCGTTAAGCTGCCAGTCATCATAGTCGGGAGCTCTGCCGTCGTGAGGCTTGCCTGATTTAAGCGCTCCACCAATCTGCATTATAAATGCTGTTTTATGCTCTTTTACAAAGGCTGTTTCCTTTTCAAAAGCTGTCATGCCGGGATACATATCCTCAAGCTCCTGGCTCGTTACAAAGGCCACTTCCCTTTTCAGCTCTGTGGTAAGCTGGGGGAAACGCACGTGAAGTCTGTCATTTGTATCGCAGATAGCGCCAACTATAGACTTTACCATAAGCTTCAAATAATCAAGAGTTCTTGTTTCTCTTGTTATAACTTTTTCCCAGTCCCACTGGTCAACATAGATTGAATGAATATTGTCAAGCTCTTCATCGCGGCGGATAGCGTTCATATCAGTATAAAGACCGCCGCCAACATTGAAGCCGTAACGCTTGAGAGCGAGACGCTTCCATTTTGCAAGGGAATGGACTACCTGCGCATCAAGTCCAACAGCGGGAACATCGAAGCTGACAGCTCTTTCGACACCGTTAAGGTTATCGTTAAGTCCGGACTCCTCAGTTACAAAAAGGGGCGCAGAAACTCTCTTCAAATGAAGAGCATGAGAAAACTCGTTCTGAAATGTACGCTTTATATATTCAATTGCTCTCTGAGTGCTGTAGGCATCCAGACAAGGCTTATAGCCATCGGGAACATAGATCTTATTCATGGGTATCACCTTCATGGGAATAAATATAAGTAAGTATATCACATATTATATAAAGAATCAACAATTATTCAATTCTTTAACAAATGATATATTGATTTCTTAGTCCAATAATACTACAATATTATAAAACACGAAAGGAGGTTATTATGAAGATACTGTTTCTTGACTTCGACGGGGTTTTAAATTCAATCAAATATATTCGTCGCTGTAGCTGCGAAGGCTTATGTATCGATCCGTTACGAATGCATCTTCTAAAAAAAATAATTGATGCAACGAATGCAAAAATAGTCCTCACAACCTCCTGGCGTGAACACTGGGACGAATGCGACTCCCTTTGTGATGATATCGGAAAAGAGATAAACAGGATATTTGAAGAATATTCCCTTAAGATATATTCAAAAACTCCCGTGCTCAGATATCACAGAGAAAACGAGATAGAAGAATGGATCGAAAAAAACGGCCCGATAGAAAATTTTGCAATTCTCGATGATCAGTTTTTATATGCTGAATTTATAAAAGATCGCTTTGTACGAACTTCAAATATCAGAAACGGCATTGATGAAAACGATGTCGAAAAAGTAATAAAAATACTAAATACATAAAAAAGCATTGGATGGAGTTATTTCCATCCAATGCCTTTTTTAATTTTAATTCATATCAGAGATTATAATACTTATCAAATTCAGCAGGATGAGGGATAGCTGCAAGCTGTCTGCACTCTGCTCTCTTGTTCTTGATAAAGTTATCAAGAAGCTCCTTGGGGAATACTCCGCCTTCTGTGAGGTAATCGTTATCTGCCTCAAGAGCATCGAGGGCCGCTTCAAGCGATGTGGGAAGCTGAGTAAGCTTTGCCTTTTCCTCGTCGCTGAGATGATAGAGGTTGAAGTCATAAGGACCCCATCCGTTAGCATGAGGATCGATCTTATTCTTTACACCGTCAAGACCTGCCATGAGGATCGCTGCATAGCAGAAGTAGGGGTTACAGGTAGCATCGGGGTTACGAAGCTCAAAACGACGCTTGTCGGGGCCCTTTGCATAAGCGGGAATACGGATTACCGCACTTCTGTTACTGGTAGCATAACCAACAGTTACAGGAGCCTCAAATCCGGGAACCAGTCTCTTGAAGGAGTTGCTAGAGGGGTTGGTCAAGGCACAAAGAGAAGCGATATGCTTAAGAAGGCCGCCCATAAAGTAATGAGCCGTCTCTGAAAGATGAGCATAGCCGTTA
>JAZTXZ010000048.1:0-3639 GCA_045636685.1 Candidatus Avispirillum sp.
TGGTAGAACAGTTGGTTCCGGCGTTGTTGCTTCCATCATCGCATAAGTTGAACTAATACCTTATAAATTATCGACCACGGGCATTACGCCCGTGGTCGTATAATATATACATATAATATTATATCTTTGGGGATTGGTGAAATTCCATACCGGCAGTATAGTGTGCGAGCTTATGGCTGACAAGATGAGAATCCTTGACCGACGGTAAAGTCCGGATGATAAAAGATATGTGCCATCCCCGCATATTTGCGGGCTTTTTTATTGGCACCTCCCCCTGAAAGGGACTTTATGAAAAAAGTATCAAGCACTTCCGAACATCTCAAAAAGCTTGTTTGCGTAGCTATGTTCTGCGCTCTCGCTTATATCGTATCATTCTGTTTTCCTATTAAGGTACAATTCCTCACCTTTGATGCAAAGGATAGCGTTATCGCTATCGCAGGAATGTTTTTCGGGCCTATTGCCGCCCTGTCACTCTCCGTAGCTGTTCCCTTCCTTGAATTTATATCCTTCAGTGATACGGGAATCTACGGTTTTATTATGAATTTTCTGTCCAGTGCCGCATTCAGTATCACAGCGTCTCTGGTCTACAAATATAAGAGAAAAATGAGCGGTGCTGCTGTAGCACTTATCAGCGCTGTAATTGCTGCTACTGCAACAATGATGGTTGCCAATCTCTTTATCACACCTTTTTACGTTTCCATGCCAATGAAGGCTGTTGCAAAATTAATTCCCTCTCTGCTGCTTCCCTTCAATCTAACAAAAGCTGTTTTCAACTCAGGACTTGTTCTTCTTTTCTATAAGCCCTTCACTACAGCTTTAAAGGCAGCAAGACTTGTTCCCAAAACAAAAGATTCGAAAACATCACCTTTTGTTACTATCATCACTATTGTTGCAGCACTTACCCTTCTGGGAGCAGCATTCTTCGTATATATATCTGTTCTCGGCGGAACATTTTCATTTTTCGGAAAGTAAAATTCACCTTATTGTTGATTTGAATAACATTTTGTAGTAGAATTACTATGATACTAAAAAGGAATGGTCACAGCCATGAAAAATAAGCTTATTCTTATAGTTTTCCTCTGCTCTATGATTCCTATCATTGAGCTTCGCGGTGCTATCCCTCTTGGCGCGGGTATTTCTGAGATCGCATGGGTTTCCGACGTTTTTAATATTACTGAAGGCGAGTCCCTTCCCTGGTGGCTCAACTATATTACTTGCGTTATCGGTAATATGCTTCCTGTTCCCTTTATTCTTCTCTTTATCAAGAAAATTCTTGAGTGGATGAAAAGAGGACCCAAATTCTTTTCAAAGATCGCCCTTTGGCTTGAAAGAAAGGCTGATAAGCATTCTGCCAAGGTACAGCAGTCTCAGAGTGTCGGTCTTATGCTTTTCGTTGGTATTCCCCTTCCCGGTACAGGTGCATGGACAGGCTCTCTTATTGCAGCACTGCTCGGCATAAGACTTAAGTATTCCCTCCCCTCAATTTTCGCAGGTGTTCTTCTTGCGGGAGCTATAATGACCCTTGCAAGCTATGGTCTCGTAGGATTTCTCAATATCTTTATCTGATAAAAAAAGCTATTTGGATCAACCAAATAGCTTTTTCTTATTAAGATATGATAGCCATAACAACGTTTATTTCACCGTATACTGCTGTGATCTGCTCAACGGTCAGATCATCATTGATAATACAGCTGTAAACGACCACATTATGAGCTTCTGTAGCACCTTGGATTACAAGCTGACCTGAAATAGTAGCCGTCAGCATCATATAGTCCATAAACATCCATTTACCCGATTCATCCTCAGCGTAACCAAAGAACATGCATCCGCCTTCTCCACCAGTTATATCGGTAGCTTTATCCTTGTCGTACATCTGGAGCGAGCCGCCTTTTTTTACATAAGCGGCATATCCCGAATCGAGAGAAAAGCTTTTTTCAAGCGTTGAAAGAGTATCTCCTATATTTACACCAAAGGGAGCAACAGCATTACTGTACTCAGTAAACTGTTCGGGATCACTGAAAGGAATGCATTTTGCGCTGCTATCATTATAAATTGCGAAAATATTGTTTTCTTCCAAAAGAACTGTACCCTCGCTATGAGCAAAGCTCAGTATCTCTCCGCTTTCAAATCTGTCAGCACTTACATTTTCAGATGTCTGAATATCAAATGGGCTATCAGTTGTTTCATCTGTCTGATCTTTAGGTTTTTCAGAACAGGAAACGAGGGAAAATACAAGTGAAAGTGCAATTATCAGTACAGCTATTCTTTTCATGTCAGATAACGAAATGAACAGGGAGACCATTCTCATACTTATTATTCATCTCGCCCTGGATGAGAGGAAGGATATATCTGAGGCACTCTTCTGTTACATTATTTCCCTTTTCATTGATCATCTCTCTGGGAACACTTCTCACTGCATTTGCAATTCCTGCAATCTCTTTTGCATTAAATTCAATGCTGTAATCGCCCTCTGCTCTGTCCATTGCCATCATGCAGCCTGTTTTTCCTGCAACTGCCGCATATGCCGCTGCAGCTCCAACTCCTCTGGACTCTGCAATATCGGTTGCAGACTGAAGATGTGCCGCACATCTCTGGCTGAGATTAAGCTCTACAGAGCGAACCTTACATCCGATTTCTGCCTTAACAGCCAGCTCAAGAGCCTTGCCTGTTCCGGACAGGTACTTATGACCAAAAGCGTCAGTAACGCCACTCTGAGCGCTCTCACCCGCATATTTGCCATTTTCATCGCGTACACCTTCGCTTACTGCGATAACAACATTAGGATGCTTCTTAAGAGCTTCCTTTACGTCCTCAAGGAAAGATGCCATAGAGAAAGGAACCTCAGGAAGATAGATATAATCGGGGGCATCTCTGCCAAGGAGAGCGGGAATGCCTGCAGAAGCTGTAAGCCAGCCTGCATCGCGTCCCATGATCTCAACAATGGTAACAGCAGGAACTGTATATACTGCGCAGTCACGGATTATCTCAGAAATGGTTGCTGCAATATACTTAGCAGCGCTACCGTATCCGGGAGTATGGTCAGTTCCGGCAAGGTCGTTATCAATGGTCTTGGGAACGCCCATAACTCTCATCTCATAGTCACAGTCCTTGAGATATGCTGTGAGCTTCGCAACAGTATCCATGGAATCATTACCGCCGATATAGAAGAAATATCTGATATCGTACTTTTTGAAAAGCTCTATAAGATTTTCAAAGAAAGCTTTATCATCCTCGGGCTTGGGAAGCTTCTTTCTGCAGGATCCAAGTGCCGCCGCGGGAGTTGCGGCGAGAAGAGAGAGCTTTTCCTCATCTGCACAACCGTCACACGCTGTAAAGATCTCGGAAAGATCGCAGATACGCTCAGCCATAAAGCCTTCGATACCGTTTCTCATACCGTAGAGCTTTGTTATAGCTTCCTTATTTTCGATTGCGCCTTTTATAACACCTGCAAGTGTTGCATTTATTGCAGCAGTAGGACCACCGGACTGACCTACGAGGGCCGCTCCTTTAAGAATTGACATTTTCAATTCTCCTTTCAACTTATTCTTCTATTATTATACCATCTATATAAAAATTGTCAAGGAAAAGAGATTATTGCTTAATCTAATTCACATTATTATTATGGAAACAAAAAGGGGT
>JAZTXZ010000049.1:0-38427 GCA_045636685.1 Candidatus Avispirillum sp.
CACCTCGAATCTTTGATATACTCGGGCATTCACTTGTGAATGCCGAGCGAATCACGTTATCTTTGCCCTCGTATATCTTCATATTCGCGATGAGAAGTGGAGGCTCTAGTATTGCTCATCCGCAACAAAGCGAGTGCGAACACCCCCACAAACCCGAATTTAATATAAGCTCATAGGTTAAAATCAGTCGGCAAAGACAGGGGAGGAAGAAAACTCAATATATTTTGAGGGATCTACAGCTTTTTTGTTGATGGTAAGCTCGAAATGCAGGTGGCTTTCCTCGGCTATCTCCATAAGTGCAGTATCTCCGACGGTTGCAATGACCTGTCCCTGCGTTACCGTGCTTCCTTCCTTTATGCCTTCGGGTATATCATCGCAGAGGTTTTTGTAAACTGAAACGGCTCCGCCGGAATGCTCAACAGAGATGCACATACCCATCATGGGATCGTCCCAGATCTTTTGTATTTTTCCTGCGGCAACAGAGCAGACGTCGTTGCCCACAGCACAGTAAAGATCAACTCCCGTATGGGTTCTGTAGTCTTCCATCGTAAGGGAGAATACAGGGGTTTCGAGACTGCAGGGGTGAAGGATTTCGCCGATCACGGGCGCAATAAATTTTGGCAGAGTGTTGCTTTGTCCGATGCTTCCGGCGCTGTCTTCGTCTTTTGTATCGCTGTCGGGCTTTTTTGTTTCATCATTGCCTTTTTCGGTATCCTTATCATTTTCATCAAGGAAAACATCCTCAGTATCAACAGGCTTGTTGTCGGTCTTATCCGTATCCTTATCCGAGGGGGAGAGGGCGGAATCCTTTTTTGTGGTTTCAGGGATTTCCTCAATAGTCCCGGGATTTTTTGCAAGACTTGTGGCAACGGCGACCACTACCGCAACCATCATAAAAATTACGATAATCGTAACGTAAAGGCTTTGCCTGTCAACTTTTTTCTTCTTTTGATTATTATTCATTATGTTTGTTCCTTTCTGTCTCGGAGTTAGTGATATTATTGTCTTCGTCTCTGTTTTTTATACAGTTTTTGCTTAAAAAAACAAAAACTGATAAACATATCTTACAAAAATTATTGACAGAAAAAGGAAAGAGGATTATAATATATTTGTATATTCTTTAAGGATGAAGACAAAAATGATGCAGAATAAGTTCTATATCGGCAGCTATTTTTGCTTTTACCGTTCGGTAAAAGCTTTTTGTGCTGCAAGTAATGTCTGACCGAATATCGATCACCTTTCACGCAGCGCAGCTGCGTGATTTTTATTTATGAGCTTTTAGCATAGCAAACTTATAGAAAAACCGTCAGTGATAAAATCTCCGTGAGGGAAGAACAGCAAAGGAAAAGGGGAACATAAGATGAAAATTTTAAAGGTTTCGGCATCCCGCAGTTACGATATCTGTATCGGTGAGGGTATTCTCTCAAATGCGGGTACATATATTGAAAAAGCCTTGGAAGGCCGTCCCCGTCTTGCTGTTATTACAGATGATATAGTAGATTCCCTCTACTCAGAAAAGCTTGAGGCAGCTCTCTCGGGCTTTGATACAGTGAAGTATGTATTCAAAAACGGGGAAGAGTCAAAAAATATAAACACATACGGCGAAATCCTTGAATTCCTCGCCAAAAACAGTATCACGCGAACTGATGCAATAATCGCCTTTGGCGGCGGAGTTGTTGGTGATATGGCAGGCTTTGCCGCATCCACGTTTCTTCGCGGCATAAGATTTGTGCAGATACCAACCACTCTCCTTGCCATGGTGGATTCCTCTGTGGGAGGGAAGACCGCCATCGATCTTTTGGTCGGAAAAAATCTTTGCGGATCCTTCTGGCAGCCATCTCTCGTAATATGCGATCATACACTTCTCAAAACTCTTCCAGATGAAGTATTCTCAGACGGAATGGCGGAGGTAATAAAATACGGTGTTATCCGCGACCGTGCACTTTTTGATATTCTTGTAAAAAAAGATGTCAGATCAGATCCTGAGGATGTTATAGCCCGCTGTGTTGAAATAAAACGTGATATCGTAAAAGATGATGAAAGAGATACGGGAGTGCGAGCTCTTCTCAATTTCGGCCATACGGCGGCGCACGGTATCGAAAAGCTTTCGGGATATAAGATATCCCATGGAAGAGCGGTAGGCGCAGGAATGGTGATAGCTTCCCGCTGCGCCGCAAAGCAGGGTATATGCGACTTTTCTGTCGTTTCCGATATAATCGGCTTATTGAAGCTTTACGGACTTACCGAGGGATTTGATTTTGATCCCGAGGATATGGCGGCAGCTGCTCTTTCTGATAAAAAAAGAGCAGGCTCAAGCATAACCCTTGTGCTTCCGGAGCGTATAGGCAGCTGTATTTTTAAAAAGGTGCCTGTGGATTCTCTTGGCGATTTCTTTAAAAGTGGTATGGAAGAATAAAATGAAAGTAACGGTAAACGGCAAGGGGCTTCGCGGAAGCATTCCTGCCATAGCTTCAAAATCAATGGCTCACAGATTTCTTATCTGCGCCGCCCTTTCGGGTGACCCGTCTCAGATAAGATGCGAGACGCTTTCGGATGATATAACTGCGACTGCAAGCTGTCTTCGTGCTCTCGGCTGTGACCTTACATATACGGGCGGAACCTTTTATGCAAGCCCCGGAAAAACACCCGAGAGGGCAACGGTTGATTGCGGAGAGTCGGGCTCAACTCTCAGATTTCTCCTGCCTGTTATCAGCGCTCTCGGAATAAACTGCCGCCTTGATCTTCATGGCAGGCTACCCTCAAGACCCCTTTCCCCTCTTTATACGGAAATGGAAAAGCATGGGGCAAAAATGTCCCCCGAAGGGTCAAATCCCCTTCTCATTTCAGGGAAGCTTCGCGGCGGCACATACACTATCCGTGCAGATATATCCTCTCAGTTTATATCGGGACTGTTATTTGCCCTTCCTCTTTGCGAGGCAGACTCCAGAATTATACTGACAGGAAAGAGAGAGTCGGCATCCTATATAGAAATGACCCTTTTTGCCTTGCGCGTGTATGGAATAAAGGTTATTGCCGCAGACGACGGATACTTGATTCCCGGAAAACAGAAATACCGTTCTCCCGGCGTTCTTTTTGTAGAGGGAGACTGGTCAAATGCAGCTTTTTGGCTTGCCGCTGCCGCTCTTGGCGCCCCGGTTACTGTAACGGGTCTTGACAGCGAATCTCTTCAGGGAGACAGAGCCGTGGTATCAGCTCTTTCAAAAATCACGGCAAAGGGCGATAAGGCTATGATAGATGCCTGTAATATTCCCGATCTTGTGCCGGTGCTTTCGGTAGTGGCGGCATCTCAGAAGAAAACAACGGTTATTTATAACGCTCAGCGTCTTAGGATCAAGGAAAGCGACAGAATAGAAACAACGTGCGCCCTTCTTCGTGCCATGGGCACATCTGTCACTCAGACGGAGGATGGACTGAGGATAAAGGGCGATCCCGCAAAGCTCCGCCCTGCAACTGTCGATGCGGCGGGAGATCACCGTATCGCCATGTCGGCGGCCATTGCATCTATCGTTTGCGGAGATGTAACTATATTGGATGCGCAGGCTGTCAATAAATCCTATCCCGCATTTTTTGAGGATTTTCGCAAGCTCGGCGGAGTGGTTACTAAATGATATTTCGTATCATTCAGCAACAGCGATATACGGCTTCGCTGTGCGATATATTCCCGAAGGGAATATGAAGGTACATTTTCCCTTTAGGCAAAAATGAATTGGTGTTAAATTACAGGAAGGTATGTTATGTCAAGCACATACGGTAAGAAATTAAAGATAACAGTATTCGGTCAGTCCCATGCTCCCGCCATCGGCGTGCTTATGGAGGGCTTTCCAAGCGGATTTGAAATAGATACAGAAAAGCTTTTGGCTTTTCTTTCCCGCCGTGCGCCCGGTAAGGATCCCGCATCAACTCCAAGACGAGAAGCGGATATACCTGAGTTCATCTCCGGACTTGTGGATAATACTACCTGCGGCGCCCCTATTACCGCAATTATCAGAAACACAAACACAAGAAGCGAAGATTATGAAAGTCTGCGCGACTGTCCCCGCCCGGGCCACGCGGATTATACCGCGAATGTAAAGTATGAGGGGCATCAGGATGTGGCAGGCGGCGGACACTTTTCAGGCAGACTGACAGCTCCTATTTGTATAGCAGGCGGTATCGCTTTGCAGATGCTTGAAAAAATGGGGATCAAAATCGGAGCTCATATCGTTCGCATAGGAAAGGAAACAGGAGAATACTACGGTCTTATCGGCCTTACGGAAAAGACTCTTGAGATACTTGATACGTTCCCTGTCAGATATGCTGATGAGGAAGAGAGATTTCGCCGCGAGATAATGGCGGCAAAGGAGAGGGGCGACTCCGTGGGAGGAATGGTGGAATGCGCCATCCTCGGGCTCCCCGCAGGTCTTGGAAATCCTATGTTTGAGGGGATGGAAAACCGTATTGCCCACATCGTTTTCGGAATACCTGCCGTAAAGGGCGTGGAATTCGGAAGAGGAATGGAGGTCGCTTCCATGAGGGGAAGCGAAAATAACGACCCCTTCGCTGTAAAGGACGGAGTGGTTGTAACAAAGACCAATAACGCAGGCGGCATCCTTGGCGGAATAACAAACGGCATGCCCCTTGTCTTCCGCGCGGCGCTGAAGCCTACTCCCTCTATTGCCATTGAGCAGGACAGCGTTTCGCTTTCAGAGATGAGGGATAAAAAGCTGACGGTGAACGGTCGCCATGACCCATGCATCGTTCCTCGGGCAGTCCCTGTTATGGAGGCGGCAGCAGCTATCGCTGTTCTCGATGCCATACTTTGTAAATAATAAAGGATACAGGCAAAATGGACCTCAATGAACTCAGAAATGAAATAGACGAAATAGACAGACAGATGGTGGAGCTGTTTTGCAAAAGAATGGCTGTCTCTGTAAAGGTGTCTCAGTATAAGATCGAAAACGGGCTTCCCGTTCTCGATGCAAACCGCGAGCGCAAAAAGCTTGCAAAAATATCGGAAATGGCAGGAGAGGATATGGCAGGCTATGCCCGTACTCTTTATAATACTATTTTCGATATGAGCCGCGCGGAGCAGGAGAAATATATGCATCCGACAAGCCCTACGGCAGAAAAGATAAAGCGCTCCATACAGTCAACTCCCTCTATGTTTCCCGAGTATGCAACAGTAGCTTGTCAGGGCGTTGAGGGGGCATATTCCCAGATCGCCGCAGAAAAGCTTTTCAATGTGCCGGATATTGAGTATTATCCGGATTTTGAGTCTGTGTTCAAGGCGGTAAATGAGGGAAGATGCCGCTATGGTGTTCTGCCTCTTGAAAACAGCACCGCAGGCAGCGTAAACCTTGTGTATGATCTTATGATGGAATATAATTTTTCCATTGTCCGCTCCACGCGTGTACATATAGATCATCAGCTTCTTGCCAAAAAGGGAACAAGGCTTGAAGATATAAAAGAGGTGTTCTCTCATCCTCAGGCAATAAGCCAGAGCACAGAGTTTCTCCGCTCCCTGGGAGTTCGGGTAACTCCATGCTCAAATACTGCCGCTGCGGCAAAAATGGTGGCAGAAAGCGAGAGGGGCGATATTGCTGCTCTTTCCTCTCGCTCCTGTGCTACACTTTACGGTCTTGAAGTGCTTCAGAACTCTGTTCAGGACAAGGGAAATAATCATACCCGATTTATCTGTATATCCAAAAAACGAGAGATATATCCCGGCGCCGATAAGACATCCATCATGGTGGTGACGCCTCACCGTCCCGGTGCTCTTTACAGAGTTATGTCCCGTTTCAATGCCTTGGGCATAAACCTTGCAAAGCTGGAAAGCCGCCCTATACCTGACAGGGATTTTGAGTTCATGTTCTATTTCGATCTTGAGACAAGCATCTATTCTTCTGAATTTATGCAGCTTATGGCGGAGCTTGACTTTATGTGTGAGGACTTCAGGTATCTTGGCTCTTATACGGAAGTAATTTAAAAAGGAATTTACATATTTATGAAATACGGACTTCTGGGTGAGCATCTTTCCCATAGCTACTCACCCCTGATCCACTCTATGCTGGGAGATTACAGTTATTCTCTCATTGAAAAAGCCCCCCATGAGGTGGAGGACTTTATAAAAAACGGTGATTATAAAGCAATAAACGTAACTATACCCTACAAAAAGGCTGTAATGCCATATCTTGATGAGATATCTGAAAGGGCTCAGAAGATAGGCAGTGTCAATGTTGTGGTGCGCCGCCCTGACGGAAGTCTTTTTGGAGATAATTCGGACTATTCAGGCTTTGAATCCCTTGTCAAAAAATCAAGGATAAGGATAAAGGGGAAAAAAGTACTCGTTCTGGGCGATGGAGGCGCATCCTTAACAGTTCAGGCGGTCCTTCATGATATGGGAGCGGCAAATGTAACTGTCATTTCCCGACATACGGAGGATAACTATGACAGTATAGACCGCCACGCCGATGCAGACGTGATAGTCAATACAACTCCTGTGGGAATGTATCCGCATTGCGGTGAGAGCCTTGTGGACCTTTCCCGTTTTCCTCATCTCTCAGGATGTCTTGATGTTATTTATAATCCTTATAAAACAGCCTTTATTCTTGATGCGGAGGAAAGGGGTATTCCTGCTATGGGAGGGCTTCGCATGCTGGTAGCACAGGCTGTGGCGGCAAATGAGATATTTTTCGGAGTGAAAAAGGATTTTAAAACTGTTGATCTTATCGAGAAGAAGATCGCTACTATGATGAAAAACGTAACTCTCATCGGTATGCCCGGATGCGGAAAATCTACTATCGGAAAAAGGCTTGCCGATCTTACGGGCAGGGAGTTTGTTGATATAGATGCGGTGATCGTAAGGCTTGCGGGAAAATCCATTCCCGAGATATTTGATGAGGATGGAGAAGATGCTTTCAGGCGCCTTGAAACTCAGGTAACAGGAGAGGTCTGCAAAAAAAGCGGTTGTGTTATCTCCTGCGGCGGCGGAGTAGTTACCCGACCTGAAAACCGAAGACTTTTGCGACAGAATTCGACGGTGGTATTTATTTCGAGAGATATAAATAATCTTGCAACCCGCGGACGCCCTCTTTCCGAGACAAGTTCTGCTGAGGCATTGTGGAATGCGCGCAATCCCATGTATAAATCATGGTCAGACCTGAAGCTTATGAATAGCGGAATAAACAGCACAGCTTATTCAATTGCGCGAAATTTACATTTAACACTGAAAAAAGGAAATGACTGATATGAAGCTTCTTATTATAAACGGTCCCAATCTCAATCTGTTGGGGCTTCGTGAGCCTGAGATATATGGTTCGCAGAGCTTTAGTGCCCTTTGCGAGCTTTGTGCTCTTGAGTGCGAAAAAAGAGGAATCGAATATAAATTGTTCCAGTCAAATCACGAAGGAGCTATAGTTGACGAGATACAGGCAGCATACGGAAATTTTGACGGTATCGTAATAAACCCCGCGGCTTATACCCATACTTCCGTTGCCATCCTCGATGCCTTGAAGGCTGTGGGGATCCCTACCGTAGAGGTTCATCTTTCCGATATAAACGAGAGGGAAGAATTCCGTCGGCATTCTTTTGTTTCGCTTGTTGCAATCAAAACCATATGCGGTAAGGGCTTCGAGGGATACCGTGAAGCTATTGAGTATCTTTCGGATTTTCAGTCTGTAGAAAAATGCGCAGACCGCAAAACAGATCAGTTTTAAAGAGATCCATAAATAAAGTACAGCCTGTTACACACAGTCAGCAAAAAAATCCTTGCTAAACCAAAGGTTTAGCAAGGATTTTGTTTTTTTATTATTATCCGGGATCCTTACCGAGAAGCTTGAGGGGAACAGCTCTTCTTGATCCGCCGGGCACGAAGTAGTATACAGGGTTTCCTGCCTCAAGGTCGAACTGCTCGGGAACATTTGCGTGGTATTCCGCATAAGAGCTTACTGTCATACCTGTGTTGAGATAGTACTCAAGGAATGCATCTGCGCGCTTTTTGTATTCAGCTCTCTCTTCGTCTGTACCGTTAACGTAGTTGTCAAGGTAGGTTGCGCCGAGACCGATGATCTCGAATGCGTAGAAGAGGTTGTTGAGCTTTGTTGTTGTGTAGCCGGAGTTTGTTGTATAGGACTCGTCATGCTCTTCGATGGCAGCGAGGAGGAGATTTCTCATTTCCTCGTAGTGCTCATTTATGTATACGATGGAAACGAGGTCGTATCCGCGGTCGTAGTTACCGATGAAGCAGTATGAGGAGCCTGTTTCGTCTCCTGCTTCAAAGCCAACCTGGTTTCCTGCCTCCTCATACATTTCAAGGAGAGTGTAGATGTTTTCCCAGCCGCGTCCGTAGCACTCGTAGAGGTAGGATCTAAGCTTTGCATCATATTCTTCGAGAGTCATATCGGGGTTGAACATAACCTCGGATGCGAGGTATGCTTTGAGGTTTTCAAAGAGGTATCCTTTACCGCCGCTTCCCTCATAGAAGAAGCCTGTGAATCCGTGATCTGCGCACCACTTGATGTCGTGGTAGATAGTGTAGATGTTGGGGATATCAACGAACCAGAAGTAGTGAGATTCGGGATAGTACCAGAGCCAGATCTCAGCGCCGCTCTGCTTGCAAAGCTCGTGCCAGCCGTCAATTCTTTCTTCAAAGGTATCGTTGGGGAAGCCAAAGAAAGAGGAATTAACGCAATCCTCGTCACCTTCAGCACCAAGATGGTGGTTTGCGCAGTTAAATCCTGCAAGAACAATGATGAGATGATCGTCGGGAACTACGTTGACAGGCATTTCTCTTGTATATATCCATGTGAAAATGTCAAGACCGGGGTAGTATTCCTGGATATCTCTTGCTGCTCTGTTTGCAAGCTCAAGATAGAGACCTGTATAAGTGATACCGATAACGGTTTCGTCCTTTTCTGTGAGGGGATTGTCCTTCTTGCCTTCTGCAACGGGACGGCAGAGACGGCAGGAGCACCAGTTGGAGTTATCGTTTGCAGAGAAGGAATAGCAGTTTGTCTGATCCTGATACTTGATAGGATAGCCACGTGCCTCGATCATTCTGATGGTATCAAGGAATCCGGAGAAAAGGGTATTATAGGATTTGTCTGTGGATGCGCAAGGCTCCCATTCGGTTTCGCTCTTAAGCTCGCCGGACTGATACTTTGCAAAGTATCTTTCCTCAAGAGTCATGGTGCCGTTGTCTGCGGGCATAGTACCGGTTCCCATTGCCCAGTAGTAGGAATAGGAATGGATATTGTTGAATACAGGGCCAACAAAGTCGCCGTAGTACTCAAGGCTTCTCTTTTCGCCCTTGTAGCCGTAGCTCTGAGCGCCGTTAAGTCTGCGTGCAAGGTATCCGCTTTCACGGTTTCCGCCGGGGAATGTGGATTTTGTATGTCTGAATCTGAAGGTGGGAACGAAGGTCTTTTCTGTACCCTCAACGATATCAACTGATCTCAGCTTGTAGCTGAAGGTGTTTTCTCTTGCAAAGAAGGAAAATCCGAGATACTTTTCGATGATCTCGTATGCGGCATACATGTTACCGCGGTGAGTACCGTAGATATGGAGGTTTCCGTCCTTGACCTCATACTTGTAGCCCTCATGGCCAAGCTCAATACCAAGCTCAGAGTCATCAGCAACATCGTAGAGGTAGATCGCATTGTTGCCGGAAGCAGTTCCGCGCTCGATTGTAAGGGATATGCCGGTAGCTTTCTTTATATATTCATAAAGAAGCTCTGTTGCATAGTAAAGGTTAGAATCGTATACAGCGTCAGCAGGGATAACTATTGTGAAATCCTTAATGGAAATGCCGCCGATTGTGAGGTTATAGATCTGCTCACCGTTCTCAAAATCGGAAACGTTGCATTTTCCTGAAAGGCAGGTCTTCAGGTTGAAGGAATCTGCGGGGGAAACCTTACCGTCGCCGTCAAAGTCAGCGGCAGCGATCAGGCATTCGTAGCCGGAGGCTCCTACGATGGTAGCCTTGATGTTGATAGCGTCCATGGCATTCATGTTGCCATCCTTGTTAACATCTCCGAGAGTGAAGGTATTATCCTTCATAATAGCCTGAGTGATGCTGAGGTTGTCGTCATCAAGAACCTCGGGGTCATACTGAGCTGCGTTTACGGCGCTACCTGCTATAGTGCCGAGAAGCATCACAGTGCAAAGGAGAAAAGAAAGAATTTTCTTCATAATTACTGGTTCCTTTCTGAAATATATTGCAAAATGCTTATACAATATAATAATAACATAAAAACTCTGTATTTACTATTGAAAAATCATGCTATTATATGTTAAAATCATA
This sequence comes from Candidatus Avispirillum sp., assembly GCA_045636685.1. GTDB lineage: Bacteria > Bacillota > Clostridia > Oscillospirales > CAG-272 > Avispirillum. Next base: position 10,301 of record JAZTXZ010000049.1, read on the forward strand.
ACTAAAGGAGGGATGAATATGACACATGAATTATATACCTCCGGCAGGATGCCGAGAGTATCTGTTTTGACGGTGGGATATGCGGAAGGCGAATCATCCACAAAAAGCGGACCCATAAAGAGGAATGTATTTGTAATTCATTATTGTATCAGCGGAAGAGGGTATTACCTCGGAAACCGGGTTGAGGAAGGTCAGGGATTTTTCTTTTTGCCGGGAGATACTGTTGAATATCATCCTTCAAAGCATGACCCTTGGAAATATCTTTGGTTTATCATCGATACGGATAACCCCGAATTCTTTTTGAAGTACTATAATGCCGACTCAAAAACAAATATATTCAGTTATGATTTTGTTGATATAATCGATGAGCAGTACAGAAACATCAAAAGGAGCAAGGATTTCTCCATAGGCCCCGTTGAGGGACTTCTCATGTATCTGAATATACTGAAGCATCATACTGTTCAAAAAAACGGCGGAAAAGCGACGGTATATGCAATGTCTGCAAGAGAGTATATAGAGGCAAATTATCATCTGCGCCCCTCTATCGCGTCCCTTGCAGAGCATCTCAATATCAGTCAGTCATATCTTTATCGCGTGTTTTATGAGGAGTTCGGTATGTCTCCCAAGGAGTATCTGAACCGCTTTTGTATGGAGCAGGCTAAAATGCTTCTTCGCACAAGCGATCTGAATATTTCTCAGATAGCGGCGTCTGTGGGATACAGCGACGTGCTTGCGTTCTCTGCATTTTTCTCAAAAAGAAAGGGCTGTTCCCCTACGGCTTACAGAGAAAAAAACAGGATAACCGAGTAGTTTATATGTAAATTTTATCCATACTGTACATCTTGTCACACGAACAATAAATTATAAATAAAAACAGTTGATTTTATTATTTTACGGTGATATAATTAGTTTAGAAAAATATTGAAAGGAAGAATCCACCAATGAACAATAAAGTACTTGTTGAAACCAGCGCACGTCACGTGCATCTTTCTGCAGCTGACATCGAAACACTTTTCGGTGCAGGAGCTACTCTTACACATAAGAAGGATCTTTCCCAGCCCGGCCAGTTTGCTTGCGAGGAGAGAGTAACCCTTGTTGGTCCTAAGAAGTCTATTGCAAATGTTATCATTCTCGGACCTGCTCGTCCCGCAACCCAGGTTGAAGTTTCCTTCACAGATGCAAGAACTCTCGGTGTTGCAGCTCCCGTTCGCGAGAGCGGCGATGTTAAGGGCAGTGCTCCCTGCAAGATCGTAGGACCTTGCGGTGAGGTTGAGATCGCTGAGGGCGTTATCGTTGCTAAGCGTCACATCCACTTCACACCCGATGAGGCTGCTGCTGCAGGCGTAGCTGATAAGGAGATCGTATCTGTTAAGATCGAGTCCGCTGACCGTACAACTGTATTCGGCGACGTTGTAGTTCGTGTTAACCCCAACTTCGCAGGTGCAATGCACATCGATACTGATGAGGCTAACGCTGCTTGCGCATTCGGCCTTTGCTACGGCGAGATCATTAAGTAATTCGCGAAAAAAATCAAAAGCGGTTGTCATTGGGCAGCCGCTTTTAGCTTCTTTAGGTCAAGATAGTGTTTAAAGAAAGGAATTGCATATGTTTTGGAATGAATATCCTGTTTGGAAAAGCTCTGTTCTTTGCCTTGATGGAGTAGGCCATGCGTTTTCATCAAGGGCAGGCGGCTCCAGTCGCGCTGCGCATACAAGATCTATGAATGTGGCTTTTTTTCGCGGAGATGACGATCTTACTGTAAAGAACAATATAAAGGCGCTTTGCGTGTATGCAGGCATTTCGGATAATGTTGTTGCCTCTCCCCAGATGCATACAACGGATATCAGAATAGTAACTTCAGAGAACGGCGGAGAGGGAATTGACCGTGAGGCGCCCGACTCCTGCGATGGTTTTATAACCGATTGCCCGGGAGTATCCCTTCTTATCCGCACGGCGGACTGTGCTCCTATATTGCTCGCAGGCACCCGAGCAGACGGTACCGTGGTAGTTGGCGCAGTTCATGCAGGCTGGAGAGGCACTGCGGGGGGGATCGCTCCGAAAGCCGTTTCCATGATGCGTGATATGGGCGCTGAGAAGATATTTGCAGCCATCGGTCCCTGCATCCATTCCTGCTGTTATCAGGTAGGCGAGGACATGAGAGACAGTGTTGCTGCCCTTAGGGGACGTGATTTTGCAGACCGTCATATCGTAGACCGAGAAGGAAAGCTATATGCGGATATTGTGGGCATGAATGAAGAGCTTTTGCGCGTTTCCGGTGTCACTGAAATTGATATACTTAGTGAGTGCACTGCCTGCAAGCCCTGGCTATACCACTCCCATAGAGTAACCGGAGGCATTCGCGGTGCTTTGGGTGCAGTAATCGGAATCAGATAAACCTTCAGAGGGACTAAAAGCATATCCCTGTAGTAGACTATAAAGAAATACGGCAGACACTGTGTTGGTGTCTGCCGTATTTCTTTGTATATATTGATTTTTGTGTTCTCGAAGCCTAAAGGACCGAAATATCAAACATCTGCTTTTTCTGCGTACTGTGCGGCGAAGCGGGAGATGAATTCCTTTCGCTCGGGGAGGTTGTCTCCGAGGAGAACGTCGAAGATGCGCTCGGTTTCTGCGGCATCTGCGGCTGTAACTCTGATGAGACGGCGGGATGCGGGATTCATTGTTGTCTTCCACATCATCTCGGGCTCGTTTTCGCCAAGTCCCTTAGAGCGCTGGAGCACGTATTTTGTGCTTCCAAGCTTTTCAAGAATTTCTGTCTTTTCCTGCTCGTTGTATGCAAAATAGGTCTCGCCCTTTGCAGTTATCTCAAAGAGGGGAGATTCCGCAATGAAAACTCTGCCTTCCTTGATAAGGGTGGGGAGGAGGCGGTTGAAGAGAGTGAGGAGCAGAGTTCTGATCTGGAATCCGTCCTCGTCCGCATCGGTACAGATGATGATCTTTGACCAGCGCAGAGAGTTGATATCAAAGGGAAGAAAATCGCCTTTTACCTTTGCCTTGATCTCAACGCCGCAGCCGATAACGCGGAGCAGGTCTACTATGATATCGCTCTTGAAGATCTTCTCGTAAGTGCTCTTCTGACAGTTGAGTGTCTTACCGCGGACAGGGATGATAGCCTGAAATTCCGAGTCACGGCCCAGCTTACAGGATGTCATAGCGGAGTCACCCTCTACGATATAAAGCTCGCGCTTTTCGGGGTCCTTTGAGCGGCAGGGAACGAATTTCTCAACTCTGCTTGCAACATCGGTGGATGCTGTCAGCTTTTTCTTGATGTTGAGTCGGGTGGTTTCCGCAGTCTCGCGGCTGCGTTTATTTACAAGGACCTGGCTGATAAACTTTTCAGTTTCAACGGGGTTTTCCGCAAAGTAGATCTCAAGCTGCTCCTTTAAGAACTCGGTCATGGCTTCTGTAACGAAGGTGTTGGTCAGAGCCTTTTTTGTCTGGTTTTCATATGAGGGGGCAGTGGAGAATGAGCTTGTAACGATGATCACGCAGTCCTCGATATCGGAGAACTTTATGGCAGATTCGTTTTTATTGTATTTTCCTGCTGCCTTCAGCTTTTTGTCAACAGAGTAGCGGAATGCGTTTTGAACTGCCTTATCGGGAGAGCCGCCATGCTCAAGAAAGCTTGAGTTGTGGTAATGCTCGATAACGTTAACAGTATTGGAAACGCAAAAAGAGATATCCGCCATAAGCTTGTATTCGGGCTTGTCTGCTCGGTCGCGGCCAACTGTCTCACCCATTTTCCATAAAACGGGCTGGGTGATGGCTGTATCTCCCGCAAGGCGGGCAACATAGTCGGAAATACCGTTGGGATAGATAAATTCCTGCTCGAAAAAGCTTCCGTCAGCGTTTTCATAGCGGAGCACGAATTTCAGCCCCGCGTTTACAACAGCCTGTTTCTCAAGCACCTCGCAGAAGAAGCTTTTCGGAATGCTGATATCGGTAAAAACGTCAAGGTCAGGGCGCCAGTAGGTGATGGTACCTGTTCTGCGCTCCTTTTTCTCAAGAGGGCGGACTGTGAGCTCTCCTGCGGGAGAGCCTTTTTTGAAGGACATATGAGTTTCTGTTTCGCCGTTGAAGGAGAATACCTCGAAAAACTCACTGGAATACTGAGTAGCACAGGCGCCGAGACCGTTAAGTCCAAGAGAGAACTCGTATGCGCCTCCGCCCTGGTTATTGTTATACTTACCGCCTGCATAAAGCTCGCAGTAGATAAGTTCCCAGTTATAGCACTTGTATTTTTCATTGTATCCCATGGGGACGCCGCGTCCGCGGTCGTCTACCTCAATGGAGAGATCTTTGTAATAGGTAACAGTGATAACGCTTCCGTAGCCTTCGCGAGCTTCGTCAACTGAGTTTGAAAGAATTTCAAAAAATGAGTGCTCACAGCCTTCTATTCCATCGGAGCCGAAGATAACGCCGGGGCGTTTTCTCACTCGGTCGGCGCCTTCAAGCTTTTCTATGGACTGGTCGTCATACTGTTGTACTTCTTTTTTCTTTGCCATTATTTTTAAGCTTCCTTACCAAGAATACTTTGTAATGTTTCCGTCTTTATCAATAAGGAGGTAGCCACAAAGAGAGTATCTCTCCTGGTCCTCAATGTACCAGGAAACGCGGACTCTGTGATAACTTTTATCGTTATCCTTCTGAATTCCGTCATAGGAATAAGCATACTTATATCCCGTTTCGGGGTCAGACTCGCCAAGCCACTTTCTTGCCGCCTCAATAGCCTCTTCGGGATTGGATACCTTATCCTTTTTCGCAGTTGTATCCTTTGCTGTTGTATCCTTTGCTGTTGTGTCCTTTGCTGCGGTAGTATCGTCGTTTTCGGGGGGCGCTGTTACATCCTCAAATCCCTCAGGGCCTGTGATGGGAGTAGTGGTGTCGCCTGCGGTGGTATCATCCTTGCCGCCTTTTGCTGTGCAGGAGGCGAGGAGGCATACTGAGAGGGAGAGAAGAAGAATGATAGAGATTAATTTTTTCATAGTGTCAGCCGCCTTTCTTTTAATTATCGTGAGAGCTGAGCTTGTTGTTCAGCTTTCCAAGGTCATTAGATGTTGTGAGGGTCTCCATATTATAGAGGAGGAGAATTCTGTCTGCCCCTATTTCCTTGCAGATGGAAATGGTATCGGGGGAGCTTGTTCTCAAGTCAAGAAGAACAAGGTCAAAATGGCGAGCAAGGAAAGGCGCCAGACTGTCTGCAAAGGAGTCGCGAAGGAGAACGAGAGTCTCGCGGTCCTCTCCCTCCATGGTTATCTCAACGTAGCCGTTATTGTTTCCGCCGAGGAAGGAAGCATATTTATCCTTTGTTTCAAGCATCTCGCGGATGTAGCATGTTTCGAACACCTTGAAGGACTTGCCGTCGATTGAGCTTTCTGTGCAGTTTTTATAGTCGTATCTGGGGCTTTCGATCCTTGTAACGAGATTTTCATCTCCATCCCAGCGGAAGTATTCTATAGTATCGGGCTTTGTCCACTTAATACCCGCCGAGGACCATGTAGTACCGAAAAACTCTTCGGAAGCAGTCTCGATATTGAAATCGGAAAGCTCGTAAGGCTCAATTCCCATTTCCTTAACTATGTCGCAGTAAGCGTAGTATGCACCGAGGCTGGTCCAGTGGTGGTCGGTCTTATAGTAAAGGTTTTCGTTTTCTATATCGTTGAGAGTATCTCTGAGATTAATATAGTCTATACCTTTTTCTGTGCATTTTTCGTCGAGAATTGAGAAAATGCGGTCAGAGTAGTAAGAACCGTAAAGCTTTGGAAGGTTTTCGTCAAGAACATCCATTTTTCTTCCTGCAAAAGCAACAGTGCAGTCAATACCGTTTTTCTCGGCGATGGGAATAAATCTTCCTGCCGCCTTCAGATTTGTTTCGAGCATTCCCTCGTCGGGGTAATCGCTTCTTGAGATAAGATATCCGTCAGAGCCTATGATAACGTTATTGTTCTGCCCCTTAAGCTGAGCTGTCTCTGAAAGTCCCTTGAGACCCACAAAAAAGTTGCGGAAGGGGAACTGATCTGCCATATACGTTCCGAAATCAGCGGTAAAATCTCCGTGGAGAAATCCGTCAACGGTAAACTCGGGGAAGGAGGAGAGGGTTGTATTTTCCTCTTCGGAAAAATCCTTGTCGGGGAAAGCCCAGAAGGCTATTGCAAAGAAGAATACAAAGCCCATTATAAGAATGGTAACGAGGATATTTTCAAAGCGGCTTTCGCGGCTTTTGGAGAGCTGCAGCTCCATATATTCTGCTGCAACTTCGTCAGCAGACTTAAATCTTTCTTTTGCCATTTATTTTTCTCCTTTCGTCAGAATCTGAAATACAGGAAGGGGTTGAAGGATGAGTCTACAAGATAAGATGTGCAGACTACGAGAAGAAGAAGGCAACCGATTCCGATAAGGATTCTTGCGGGTTTTCCTGCTTCGTAAAATTTGTAGAAAAGCTTTTTGGGCAGGGGAGTTGAGGCAATTGCAAGAATGATGAGGAAGGGAATGGAGCGAACAAGGTCAAAGGTTGCTCCCGCCTCCGTAAATCCTACGGTACCAACACCGAACATATATCCCAGATGGATCATACCTGCATGGAGATCCTCAAATACGAAGAGGAGCCAGCCGAATACGACCATTATAAGAGTATATACATGTGAGACAGCCGCGGGAAGCTTTTTGAGCACTTTCAGAAGGAAGGTTTTTTCTATAAGGAGCAGGATACAGTAGTAAACGCCCCAGAGAACGTAGTTCCAAGAAGCACCGTGCCAGAGGCCGGTGAGAAGCCATACTACAATAATATTGCGATACATCTTCCATTTTGCACCGCGGTTTCCGCCCAGAGGAATATAAACGTACTCTCTGAACCAGGTGCCCATGGAGATATGCCAGCGGCGCCAGAATTCGGTGACGCTCTTTGATATGTAGGGGTAGAAGAAGTTTTCCTTGAAGGTGAAGCCCATCATCTTTCCGAGACCGATAGCCATATCGGAATAACCGGAGAAGTCGAAATAGAGCTGGAAGGAATAGAATATGATTCCAAGCCAGGCACCGGCAATCGTTGCATCGGTTGCTGTTCCTGCACGGAAGGCATCCCAAAGCTCGCCGGCACAGTTTGCAAGAAGGATCTTCTTTCCGAAGCCGCAAACAAATGTGCGGATACCGGAGGCAAACATATCGATATTATGGGGTCTCTTTCTGAGCTGATCGTCAACGTCCTGATAACGAACGATAGGACCTGCGATAAGCTGGGGGAAAAGAGTTACGTATGCGCCAAATGAAGCGATATTCTTCTGCACCTTTGCCGTACCCATATAAATATCAAGGGTGTAGGACATTGTCTGGAATGTATAGAAGGAGATACCGATGGGAAGCTCAACATTTGCGAGGGTAGGTATCTTCTGTAAGAAGTCCAGAGGGATGAGCTGAAGGTTTTCTATTATGAATGTGTAATACTTGAAGAAGCAGAGAATGGAAAGGTTAACAACGGCGCTTATTATCATAAACAGCCGTGCTTTTTTCTTATTCGTATCCCTGTATTTTCCGACAAAATAGCCGCACGTGTAATCCAAAATGATGGAAAACAGCATGATAAATATATAAACGGGCTCGCCCCAACCGTAGAAGGCAAGGCTGACTACAAGAAGAACGAGGTTTCTCAACGCATTGGGGACCAGATAATAGATAAGTATGGTCACTGCGAAGTAGAGAAACAGGAATTCAAGAGACGAGAAAACCATGATAACTCCTTTGAAAAATGCAAAATCGGTCAAGACAAATTTAACCAAATATCATTATAGCACAAAAAATTCCAAATGTGAAGAGGGAATTATATGACATTTAATAATATGCAGATAGAGAAGAGTAGCATATACAGTTTGTAAATTGGGGTTTATCGGGGAGATGCAAACTAAAATTTGATAGGTGAAATTCATACTCTGAGCCTCCCCTTCACAGCACCTTCGGCACTGAGAAGAGGAGGCTCTAGTGTAGCGAATCCGTAACAAGGCAAGTGCGAACTCCCCCATAACCCCGAACTTGAAGGCTTTAACAAAAAAGATTTCCGTTTTTGCGGAAATCTTTTTTGTATTCTTACATCAGTTCCTCGTTATAATGGGCGCGTTCGCCGCCGATAAATTTGGGGCGCACTCTTGCGGCAACGACTGTAGCTTCTCCGATAGTCTTCTGAGAAAGTCTCAGAGGTACTGCAACGCTTTTCAGGTGCATACCGATAAGGGTAAGGCCAATATCGATGCCTGCATCTGCTTTGATAGATTCAACCACCACGGGGTCAGTCGCTTCTCTGTATGCCGCAGTTGCAAAGGAGCCTCCCGCTTTAGGCTGAGGTACTACGTTCACTTCTTCAAGAAAGGGCACGGCGGCTCTTTCAACTACGATAGCTCGGTTCAGATGTTCGCAGCACTGTGCTGCAATATAGATCCCCTCAGGGGCGAATACGCTTTTCAGGCCGCGATAAAGAGCATCTGCCGCCTCGGGCACGGAGGCTGTTCCTATTTTGGAGCCGCATACCTCACTTGTGGAGCAGCCGATAACGACTATATTTCCGCGGTTCAGCTTTGCTGCGCATAAAAGCTCTCTTGCAGCAGCTGCAGCTTCGTTTTCTATTGCTGTATACATTTCAATTTCCTTTCCGTAGGGATATCATATAACTTCTATAGCTTTTCCCAGAGGCAGAGAATAAATGAGAACACTGTCAAAGGGTCTGCCTATCATTTTCTCGCAAACATATCTGTAGATATTAAGCTGTCTTGCGTGGCGGGAAAGAAGCTTTTCCTTAGCTTTGTTTTCGTCGGCAAGTTCTTCTTTTGAGAGGCGGTCGGTCTTATAGTCCACAAGAACGGCTCTTCCGCGGCTGTCTGTAAATATGCAGTCAACAACTCCCTGAACGGTGATGGTGATACCGTCATTTTCAAGCTGTTTTTGAAGGGCAGGATCAGTGGTAAAGTCCTTTGCGGGGAGCAGAGTGTTAAAGCGGCGTTCTCGCATGATACTCTCGGCCGACAGCAGACTTTTGAAAATATCGCTTTTTCTGAAAAGCTCAATTTCATCTGTCCGGACAAGACTTGCATCGTCTCGGGAAATGAACTGCTTTTCTATAAGTCGCTCAAGCTCACTTTCAACTCCCTCTGAACAGAGCCTTTCAAAATTGCAGAACTGCATAAAGAGGTGTGTTGCCGTTCCCCTTGCGGCGCCGTCCGCTTCTTTCTTATCCGAAAGGAAAGCGGGAAGAGGAGCAGACTCGGGCATAGATATGACCTTGGGGGAATCGAAATAAGCTTTTTCCTCATCCCCGTCGAGAATATCAGGCTTCAGCACCGAAACTGACAGCTTTGCGGGTATATTCCAAAGATACTCCTTATCATAGGAGAAATCAAGAGATTTTTCAAAAAAGCTGAGAAGATCTTTGTTTATATCGGAAAAACCTCTTGTGTTTTCGAAGACGGCACCTTTGATCTCTGCACCTTTTTTATAAATAAAGCACTGCGAAGGGCCGTAACGCTTAAGGGCGCGTATCAGCCAGTCGCCGCAGGAGGAGGCAGAAAATACTTCGTAGTTGTCAAGGGGAAAGAGTGTTTCAGCCTCTGCTTTTTCCAGCTTTTCCGTTGCGTTTTTCACTTTACAGGAAACTATAAGCCGTTCGCGCGCTCGCGTCATAGCTACATACAGTATTCTTGCCTCCTCTTCGAGGGAGTCCTCAGACATCTGCATGGCAACGGCGCGTCGCATAGGGTTATCACAGCGAACGAGGCCTCCGTCGTCATAAAGCTTCATTCCGATCCTTCCCGATCTGTCAACCAGGAGCTTTTCAGAGGTGTCTCTGGTGTCAAAGCGCTTTGATGCTTCGCTGAAAAAGCAGATAGGATATTCAAGGCCCTTTGATTTATGAACGGTAAGGATGGAAACGCTGTCAGGGTCGGCAAAGGATGCGGTTTTATCCTTGCGTTCCATGGCGCTGTTTATATGAGCTATAAGATCGCTCAGGGTTCCGCCTCTCTTTGCAACGGCCGATGCCTGATCGGATATGACCTTAAGGCTTCTTATAACGTCGGAGTTTTTGCGTATACCGTCTCCGCCGTATGAGCGGAGATCTGTATCTGCAACGATAAGACGGAGCATTTCATCAGCACTAAGCTCACGAGCCGCAGCCCTCCAGCGATTTACGGTTTCCCTGAAGGAAATGCACTTTTGTCTGAGAGCGTCATCAGTTCCGCTGTCGCAATACTTAGTAAGTGAGTACCATAGAGGGGCGTCGGTCTTTATTCTTATATTAACAAGGTCATTGAGGGTAAAATTAAAGAGGGGGCTTTTCATGGCTCCTGCAAGATAGATATCCCTGAGGGGATTATCTGCGGTATTCAAAAGGCAAAGCACAAGAAGGACCTCGGAGTATGAGAAAAATTCCTCGCTTGCAGAGTTATTTGCAGGTATTCCCCTGCGGGCAAGACAGCGGACATACTCGTCAGCATTCGTTCCGCTTCTGAGAAGGATAGCAATATCCTTTGGGCGGATGGGACTTTCGTCGGAAAGCTTTTCCGTTGCAATAAGCTCGCTGATACGCGCCGCAACGCACTCGGGCTCTGAAGGCGGTTGAGCTTCTTCGTCATCCTCGGCGCCGTCGGGTCTTGCTTCCACAAGGATGACCTCGCAAATATTTTTGCTTTCTCCTCCCGCCTTGGAGCAAACAAGCTCATCCTCTCGCTCAAAGGGAGTAGACCCTGCAGAGAAGATATAACGGGAGATCATATTTGAAAAATCAATAACGCACCTGTCGCTTCGGAAGTTTTCGCTCATGAAAACGGCGCATCCTTCCTCGCCGGACTCGTATTTTTTGCGGTAAGCTGTGAAAAGCTCGGGGCGGGAGCCTCGGAAGCCGTATATGGACTGCTTAACATCGCCGACCATAAATCTTCCCGAGTGGCAGGATATTGCAGAAAAGATATCGTCCTGAACGGGATTTGTGTCCTGATATTCGTCTATAAAGATATAGTCGAACTTTTTTCCTGTTTCAATTGCCGCTTCTGTTGGGCTGCCGTCGGGATTTACGAATATTTTGCGTGCCATTTCAGAGAGGTCCTGAAAATCGGCAACGCCGCGGTCAGCCTTTTCTTTGCCGTAAGTGTCGTCAAAAAAACGGCAAACTTTTGAAAGAGTTTCGATATGATCTGCTGTTTTGAGTATTGATTCAGAAATGGCCTTTTCGTCCTGAGAGAAAAAGTCATTTTTGAAGGATAAGATCTCGCCCTTGAGCTCGTTGCGAAGGGACTTAAAGAGATCGTAATCATCGCTTTGCTTTCCTCGCTTGATGGGAGGAAGGCGAGGAAAATCTATAGCGGCAAAGAAGTCAGCGGCGCTGCAGTATGTTCCATTTGGAAGATCGGCAAGTTCTTTTGCGAGAAGCTGTAAGCGTTCAGCCTCGGGCACGTATTTTTCCGTATCGGGATCAACTGAAAGAGCATTTGCGAGATAGGAAAATCTCGCTTCAAAATGCTTTCCCGTTCTGAGAAGAGATGCCTTCAGCACATCGCAGTATTCTGTTGCAAAAAAGTCATCGCAGCGCTCTCTCAGATCGCAGGCAAGGCTTGCAAGGCGCTCTTTTCCGATATCATATGCTTTAAGATCTGAGCAGATATTCATAAGCGATGAGCAAAGATCTGCTTCGTTTCTTGCTGTGGAAATAATGTCTGCAAATAGAGAAAAAGCTTTTTTGTCCGCATATCCCCGTCCCTCAAAATGGGCAAAGACGGTTTGCGCCATTGCCTGAGAGCGAAGAACTGCCGCTTCAGCCTCATCAAGAATGCTGAAATCGGGGGGGAGATTGGTTATCTTTGAGTAGGAACGTATCGAAGACTTAAAAAAGCTGTCGATGGTGGAGATATGGGCGCCCTCAAGAGATGCAAGCTGGCGTGCGAGGGCAGAGTTTTTCGGATCTTTTTCAATGGCTGCGCTGAGAGCGGCGGCTATTCTTTCCTTCAGCTCTCCCGCAGCGGCAGTGGTGAAGGTAACGATAAGCATTCTTGAAAGATCGGCAGAACTTTCGCTATCCTTCAAAAGGCGTATGATACGCTCGGTGAGAGTTGCGGTCTTACCGCTTCCTGCCGCAGCAGAAAGAATGAGATTTTTTTCTTTTGATTCTATGGCCTCCAGCTGGGCTTTTGTCCATTTGCGCTCACTCATCACTCTCACCTCCCATTTCTTCGGTATTATTTGTATGATCGCTGTGTCGGCACAGGGGCTTCATAGCGCAGTATGTGCAGGAGCTGTACTGACCGTATCCTGTGGGTGCAGATGCGGCGTCGCCCTTTGTCATTCTGTCGCCAACGTCCTTTAATAATCGGTCGAGGGCAGATTTTATTGTGTGGAAATCCTCTTCGCTTTTGGCAAAGGAGCCCTTCAGCTGTCCTTTTTCATTAACGTATGCGGGGGCAAATTTGCCTGTGAGATCTGAGTCCATAGCACGGATAAGCTCTGTGTCGCCGAGAACGATGCCTGTTCTCGAAATAGAGTCAGCGGCAAATTCCTTTGCCTTTTCCCGTGAGAGAAGATCGCCGGCGGCAGTTTCTCCCGGCTTTGCCGAGAAATAAACAGCACCCGCAGGAACGAGCCTTTCTCCGTCAGGGGCAAGTCTTTTCGCAAAGCCGCAATCCGAGGGCATATTGCAAAGGGCAAAAAGATAGAGAAGAAGCTGAATATTCTCGCCCTTCATAACTTTATCGAGAGAGAATTTTTTGCTTCCTGTTTTGTAGTCAACAACGCGGATATATACGTTGCCGTCCTCGCGCAGGATATCCATGCGGTCAACGATGCCGCGAACGGTCAGGTCATGCCCGTTATCAAGACGGATGGGGATGGCAGGCAGGTCATCGGAAAAGCCCACCTTCAACTCAAAGCTGTAAGGAGAGAAGCGGCTCTGGGCAAATTCCTCGTTAAGAGTTTCTGCAAAAAGTCTGATGCTTCTTGAAAGGCGATCAAACATATATTCAACGTGGCCGCAGGGGTTATCAGGAAGGACTTCTTCGCGGTACTGCCCCATAAGGCGGTCGGCTTTACTGATAAGAGCCTCTTTTGATATGGGGAAAGAGTCCTTTGAAGCCTCGCGCATAAAGTTTTCAAGAACGGAGTGAACGAAATTGCCCACCTCCGAATGGCGAAACTCAGCGGTGCTGTTTTCCGAAAGGCGGAGGATATATTCGCAGTAATATTTAAATGGGCAGGAGTTGAAGCACTCTATTCTGGACTGAGTGAGGTTTATATCGCGGTCAAACAGGCGTGCAAGGGCGGCTCCTGTCGTTCTGTCGTTGTCGGCTGAGAGGGCGCCCGTGTTGAAAACGGAGTCAAGCTTTCCCCTTGTGCGGAGTATGGATTCCGCATCGGGGGTGGAGAAGTCATATACTTTGGCCTTTGGGAGAAGCTTCATCAGGCGAAGGGCTCCCGTGGACGGATGGATCTGAGAACCGTCGGAGGGGATGATAACGGTGAGGGATTCGGAGGGAGAGCTCACTGTTTCCGAAAAGCGGAACATCTCTTCTCGCTGCTTTGATACGGTATCGGGAGATATTTCAAGGCCTGCATCCCGCATAGCCTCGCGGTCAGCATCGGAGAAGAATCCGCTGTCGCTGACAGCCTTTGGAAATTCGCCGCTTTTTGCGCCGAGAACGATAAGATGCTTAACTGCATCGAGGCGCATGCTTCCTACGCTGCCCAGTGCAACTCTGTCAATGCCGTCGGGGATAGTGCCGATAAGGCAGGCATCCGAGGTGTGACGGAAAAGAGTGGTAAATCGGTGGGCATTCGCTGTTTCCAGGGGGATAGTGCTGACAAGGGTATCAAGAACACTGCAGACAGCATCCCACACCTGGGATTTTTTCTGGGCATCGGAAAACTTTCCTGCCCCTTCAAGGGCAGATACTTCAAGTTTAAGTCGGTCATAAACGCGAAAATCGCAAAGAAACTCGTATATCGCGCGGCATATGTCCTTGATTGTGCCGGGGATCGCCTCGGAAAACCTTTCGAGAGGGGGGATAAGCTTTTCTCTTGCAGAGTTTGCAAGGGAAAGGAGGGTAAGTCCCCAGGGGCGCTCCTCGTTAGTATATCCGTCGGCGTTCATGGTCCAGGGGCCTTCAGTATAGCTTTTTTTGCCGTTTATGCGCCAAATGTCCGTGTAAAGCTGGAGAGCATCAGTCTCATCGGGGGTGAGATCGCAAAGACCGGTACGGGCGCAGGCGATAATGTTTTCTTTTTTCCAGCCCCCTGATATTACTGAGAGGGCGGAAAGGATAAGGCGCACTGCAGGCTGAGAGGTGACGGAGGTTTTTCCCGAAACGTATACGGGTATTCCCTGCATTTCAAGCTCAATATCTGTAATGCCGCGAAGCATTTCGAAATCCGCGGCAACACAGGCTATATCGGAAAAACTTGCGCCGCGGGCACAAAGTTCCTTGATTTTTGCTCCGGCAAGGATCGCCTCGTCATATCTGTCAGGACATTTGATAACGGTAACTCTGTCAGTTTCCTCGCAAAGAGGCTCTGCACTGTAGTCCCATAAATATTTTGAAAGGTATGAAAACTCTTTTTTTCGTCCGTCACAAACTGAGGTCTTTTTTATATCAAGGCCAAGGCGAGACGCGAGTCTTGCCATTGTTTTCATATAACCTGTAACGTATTCCATATGTGGAGAACGGATGTCGCTCTCCTCCATGGCAAAGGTAACGAAAACGTCCGATGCCTGTCTGAATATATGCTCTGCCACCTTAATTTCCTTTGGAGTAAGGGTGTAAAAGGAGTCGATAAAAACGCAGGTGTCGTGAAAATAGTCGTTGTTTTCAAGGATGGCGCAAAGTGCATCGGGGATTTCGGTGGGGTCTGCCATGTCATCGGAAAGAAGGGTGTTGTAAGCGGCAGAGATATATGCAAGATCGGAAAGTCTGTCAGGGAGGGAGCCCTTTCCGCTGCCCATTTTTTGGGCCGCCTCAAGAAGTTTCTCAGGAGTGATACCGTAGAGCCTGAGCTCATTGGTTCCGGCAATAAACCGGGGTATGTGCCGCTCAAGACGCTCAATGCTGTCAAAGGCTTTCAGCTTATCATGTATAAGGTCAACGGCGCCCCACATATAGAGTGCCTTTTGCCCCTCGTTTATATATTTTTTTGAAACGCCGCCGAACTTTCTGAAAACGCTGTTTGCCAGTCGCCTGAAGCTGACAGTTTCAATATTGAAAGCATCCGTAGCCAAAAAACGCTTTGCAACCACAGTATCCCAAGCCAAAGCCTGCTGTTCAGGCATGATAAGGATACATTTTTTGCCCGCATCAAGGGCTTTTTTCATTTGTTCTATAACATATTCTGTTTTAGAGGACGGCTCTCTGCCAAAAACAAATTCGATCATTTTTTACCTCTTATAATTTCTATGTTACGCTGAATAGTTGCTCTTTTTCTCCAGGCAAAGGGATACCGTTCAAAGGTCGGCTTATCCATTTTTTCTATTTTCTCCGAGATTTCGGAGCTGATATAAGAGCTTTTAAAAAAACCGATAGGTGTGTATATAGTCCCGTTTTCCTTTGCGCTGACAGTATATGGGCAGACCCTCTGGCAGATATCGCATCCCCATATGCTGCCGCCTTGCCTTATAAGCTCAGTCTCATTTTCGGAAAGCTCCCCTTTTTTCTGTGTAAGGGCGGAAAGGCACATGTCTCGCTGGGCTTTTCCGGCGCATCCCGCAGGGCAGGCGGCGCGGCAGGCTGCGCATCCCTCGCATCTTTTAACAGTTCCGTCTCCTTCGGGAATGCCCTCGGCCATAAGTTCTTCCCGGGTCAGGGAGGTAACAAGCTCCCCGATAAAAACAAAGGATGAATACTTTTTTGTAATCAGAAGAGAATTGTCTCCGATAATGCCAAGACCTGCTTTTGCAGCTCCCTCGCATTCAAGATACGGGGAGTGATCAGCAAATCCTTTAGCAAAGCTTTCGGGATATTTTTCTTTTATGAGGTTTTCAAGGGAGGAGAAAAATTCTTTTGCAAACAAATGGTAGTCATAAACTGCGCCGTAGGCGGATATCTTTTTTTCGCAGTCGCCGCAGTAATAGGGAAAGAGAATAAACACAACTCTTGCATCCTTCGGCATATCCGAGAAGAGGCGCTGATTTGCCATTCGGCAAAGAGAAGCATCAATGAAACCATATGTATCTATACCAAAGCTTTTGAAAATAGTTTGCATCATTATTCCTCCTTTGCATATAATATATCAAATCAATTATACCAAAAATGGTACACACAATCAATAATTAAATATATTTGTTCGGAATAGTGGAAAATTTAACACATTGTTATTGAAAGTGTCTTGAATATGTGTTATTATATTGTCCGGTATGTTAGAAAAACAAACCCACGAAAGGAATGGAAAAATGGCAAAGAAGACCCATGGCGGTGAAGAAGTCGATCCTTCTGTTTATTCCACCAATTACACAGAGTTTACTCTCAAGAAAAAGCCCGATGCCAAGATCCTTCTCATAAGAGCACTTATGATACTGGTTTATATAGGCATTCCCGTAGGAGTATTTTGTATTCCGAATATGTGGTGGCTTGGAGCCCTTACCCTTCTCATGGTAGTTGTGGTATGGTATTTCACATGGCCCTTTACCATTATCGAGTATGAATATACCCTTTCCTCCGGCGATTGGAAGTTTGAGAAGAATTTCGGCTCCAGAAGAAAGGTGACCGTTCTTGAAAAGAAGGTCAAGGATATGCTCATTATCGCGCCCTATACAGACTCTCGACGCACTGAGTATAAGGCAGCAAAGGTATATGACTTCAGAAAGAGCCCCAAGCATAATGATGACATATATTTTGCGGCATTTGAGGAGGACGGCAAGACTTCCGTTATCTATTTCCAGTGCACAAACAAGGCGCTCAAAATATTCAAGAGCTATAATAAAAACAATACAGTATCCGTAGATACTCTCAGGTATTAATAAAAAAATGTGTCTCTGCATATATTCCTATGAATACATGCAGGGAGATTTTTTATGAAGATAAAGACATTGATCGTTTTGATCATCCTTTGCGCTTGTGCTTTTTGTTCCTGCGCCGAGGAAAACAGGAGAATTTTTGATTATCAGGACGGCATTAAAGAGGTGAGGGCTTCAATATCGGAGAATGAAGAGGAATACAAGGCAGTTCTTTATTTTGAAACCGATGAAAAAGGAAAAAGCTCTGTTCGAAGGATAGAGTATAGCTATCCCGAAAATATTTCCGGCCTTTCCTTTACTCTTGAAGGGGAAAATATCACTGCCGAGATCAATAAAGTCAGGATCGCAGACTCCTGGTTTGAAAAAGAAAAGGTCTTTCGCTTCGGAGAGCTTTTTTCTCTGGCGGAGGAGGATATATATGAGATAAAGACAGATAAAAAGGGAAAGACCGTGGCAAAGGGAAGAAATGACGATATATCCTTTGAGATAACTACAAAAAACGATGGTACTCCCGAGAAGATCATATATAATACAAAGGAAAAGTGCATAGAGCTCACAATTGAGGAGATTAAAAGAAATTAGATAAAAACTGCAAAGCAACTTTAAAAAGGGCAGCACATAAAAGGAGTTGCGATAAGGGATTATATAACGTGCGATGATATATTACCGTCGCAATATGATATATGCTTCGGTCATATTATGAAATAAAAATAATTCCGCTTCAATTTGAAGCGGAATTATTTTTTCATTAATATTTTCAAAGAAAATATATCACAGGCAAAGCCTGTTTCATACGGCGCCCGCCGTATTTCACCGGTTTGCCGTGCAAATTGATTTTATTGTTGGTTGGTCGTATCCCTATGGCCGACCAACTAATAACGGACGGCCTTTTTAAGACTGCTTTGTGCGCACTTTGAATTTTGTTTCCGTGCCTTTTGCGAGGCGCTTGATATTTTCCTTATGGCGCCATATCATAAACAGTACTCCCGCAGAGCAGAGGATGATGGTAGGAACATCTGCCTTAACGAGAACAAGGGTCACGGGGCAGGTGAGCATTCCGATTATCGTTGCAAGGGACATATACTTGGTTGTGAAAAGGAGTATAAGCATAACGCCCGTTGCTATAAGTCCTGCTCTCCAATCGATTATATATACTACAGCAAGGTATGCAAGAAAGCCCTTGCCGCCCTTGAAGCCGTACCATACAGGATATGCGTGGCCGATGATGGCAAATAATCCCGTAAAGGAAGCGCCGAGGGAAATATCACGGTCGAAGTGGTAAAAGAGAGTAGCGAATATTGCAACGATCACGGCGGATTTTAAAAGATCAATGGCGCATACCCACCAAGCCCAGCGGTTTCCGAAGGTGCGGCGGAAATTTGTAAATCCGGGGTTGCCGCTGCCGCAGGTACGGATATCCTTTTTATAGATCAGTTTGGAGAATATGATGGCAGGATTCAGTCCCGCGATGAGATACGCGCAAAGCGCCGCCGAAATATACAGTAAAACTATCATTGTTTTACCTCGTATTACTCAAGGATAAGGATGTAGTCATAAATCTCCTGTTTTCCGTTTATGACGTAAACTTCCTTGCCTCTGTATTTTGAATTGATGTAAGCCTCGATCTTTGAAGCTTCCTCTTCGTTTGCATCTGCGCCCACGAGGATGAGGCATATTTCGTGATCGGCAAAGTCAAGCTTATCGATAGTTTTTGTCACAGCATCAAAGCGCAGGGGCTCGGATGAAAGAATATCCTTGCCAACAAAGCCGATATATTCTCCTGCCTTTGTATCCGCAGTATCCCGAACGCTCTTTGATATCTCAGCTGTAACCGTGCCGCTCATTGCATCGGTAAGTGCCTCGGCAATTTCGTCTGCATCTCCGGAGTCAGTATCAAGCATTGTGAGTGCGGCATATCCGTCGCCCACGGTCTTGCTTTCGATAACGCGGACATCGCATCCTTCGTAAAGCTTTGCCGCCTGTTTTGCTGTCAGTATGATATTAGAGTTATTGGGGAATACGAAAACAGTATCGGCATTGACCTTTCTGAAAGCTGCGAGAAAATCCTCAGTAGAGGGGTTCATGCTCTGGCCGCCGTCAACGATAACGTCAGCTCCGCTGTCAAGGAAAAGATCTTTTATGCCCTCTCCCGCGCAGGTTACAACAACGCCGATCTCCTTGTGGGGAAGAATTTCGTCTTCCTTCTTTTCTGCGGGAAGGTCTGTATTGTTATGCTGGAGAGACATGTTTTCTATTTTGAGCTTCAAGAATTCGCCGTACTGCTGGCAGAACTCAAGAACCTTATGGGGAGTCATGGTATGTACGTGGATCTTAACGATAGTGCCGTTTCTTACGCATACAACGGAGTCGCCGATAGATGAGAGGAAATCTGTAATGATCTTTGCATCAAAGCTGTCAAGATCGGTCTTTGCTCTCTGGAGTCGAAGAAGAAGCTCTGTGCAGTAGCCGAACTCAAGAACGCTGTCCTCCGTAAAGAGGTTAACGTCTATGGCAGCTTCGCCTGTTTTGGCTTCGGGAACATACTCCTCGATCTCCTCGCCGCGAAGACCCTTGAGCATTCCTTCCATAATATAGATAAGGCCTGCTCCTCCTGAGTCTACAACACCTGCCTTTTTGAGAACGGGAAGCATCTCGGGGGTTTTTTCCAGAGTTTTCTTAGCTTCCTCGATAAAGTTATCAAGGAGTGCCTCGGGATCATCGTGCTCCTCGTGGTCAAGGCTTTCGGTTGCGCTTCTCATAACGGTGAGCATGGTTCCCTCTGTGGGAACGAGAACTGCAGAGTAAGCGCGTTCAACGCCGCATCTGAGTGCTCTGACGATATCCTCGCTTTTTGCAGATTCAACACCCTCAAAGCCTGCGGCAATACCCTCGAAAAACTGAGAGAGGATAACGCCTGAGTTTCCGCGGGCAGAAAGGAGCATACCGTCGGCATTTTTGCGAACCGTATCGGAAAGGCTTTCGCTTCCGCTTCCAACAGCGTCTGCTCCGCCTACGATGGTCATAAGCATATTGTCGCCTGTATCTCCGTCGGGGATGGGGAATACGTTAAGATCATTTATATCCTGAGCATGGGCGCGCAGATTGGCAGTACCTGCCTGGATCATTTTGGCATACTGCACGCCGTCAACCGTTTTGTTTTCCTTGTTGTCCATTTCAAGTATCCTTTCTTAGTCTTAGAGTGATATTTCGATTTCAAGATCTGAGAGGGGGTATGTGCAGCAGGGGTGGATATAGCCGCAGGGCTCATCTGCAAGGCGCCGTCTGTCGTACTCGTTCGGTATAAACACTTCGCCGGAGATAAGTCTTGAGCGGCAGAAGCCGCACTCTCCGCTTCGACAGCGAGAGGGGGCCGAGATTTCGTTTTTCTCAAGTATACGGAGAACAGTATCTTTTCCGGATCCTGTAACGGTCCTTATATCCGAGCCTTGTTTTACAGTTATTTTTATTGTGTCCCATGAGCATCCCGTATATCCCCGGAGACTTTCGGGACAGCGCGGCTCTCCCTGTATCTCGCGGCGGATATTTTTTCTCTCAAGGGGAAGCTTTTTCAGTTCTTCTTCAACAAAACCGTACATTTCTGCAGGTCCGCAGAGAAAAACAGAGTAATCTTTTTCAGGTGCATATTTCTTTATAAGCTCTGCAGTTATAAAGCCGTACTCAAAGCCTTCCTTTTCTTCCTCGGAGAGGATATACACAACCTTTACATTATCGCATTTTTTGCAAAGCTTGTCAAGCTCCCCGCGATGGAGGATATCATCCTCACGACGCACACCGTAGAGGATAATGAGTGAAAGCTTTTCTGTTTTCTCGTTTATTGCCTTTGCAAGGGAGAGAAAGGGGGTAATGCCGCTTCCTCCGGCAACTGCGATGACCGTATCGGCATCGCGAAGGGGCTCGTATGTGAAAAAGCCGAGTGGAGCTGATGCTGTAACTTCAGTTCCTACAGCCCAGTTATGGAGAATATAATTTGAGATAAGACCGCCGTCCGCTTTTTTTACCGTAATGCGGTATATACCGTCAAGAGCCTCTTTGGGGCTTGATACTATGGAATAGGGGCGCGTTGTAACGGTGGATCCAACCTTGAAGGAGAAGGAAAGATACTGTCCTGCATCGAAATATGCAAGGGCTGCGCCGTCTGATGCCCGAAGTGTATAAGTTTTTGCGCTATTTGTGTTTTCTGTTATATCGCAGACTATAAGGTCTTGAGATATAGGATGAAGTAAGTCGGCAAGAGCGTTTGCCCTGTGCTTTTCATACTTCTGAGGTGTGGAATTTGCGATAACTGCCTCTCTTTCCGGAATGATAGAGAGAAATTTCTTGGGATCAAGGGAAGAAAGATCAGGCTTTGCCATTGTTTTGAACCTCCCTCAGTATTTTTGAAGCAACAGTTGCGCCGTTGGCATATGTGCTGGAGTATCCGTCGCCGCGCTCACAGGCGGCACCGGCGAAGTAAAGATTTTCAGTAAATCTTTCGCTGTCTGCGGTCATTATTCTGGTCAGCATTCTGTCCCATTTTTTCATTTCATACCCATAAGGAGTGCCTCCGGGGGTGGAGAGATATCTTGCGAATGTCGGGGGAGCCGCAATAACTATTTCTTCAATATAGGGCTTTATGCTGATACCCAGTTTTTCCTCGTAAAGTGAAATAAGGCGCTCAGCGGTTTTATTTTTGATTTTCTTATAATCCTCGGGGGCTATATTTCCCCAGGCTTCTTCGGAAAGCATAGTAGTTATAAAGAGAGTGGATGTTCCCTCGGGGCTTGAGTCGGGGATGATGCAGTTTAAGCAATTTGCCACGATGAAGCAAGTATCGAGGTTTTTTTCTGTCTCGTACTGTTCAAGGGAATCCGGACTGTTGTAAAGGAATACAGAGTAATCCTTTATGCCAAGCTCCTCTGCGCTTTTGTTGAGTCCAAGATAAACTGTAAAGAAAAGGCCGGAAGGAGTTCTTGCATTTTGCAGCTTCAGTGCTTTTTCGGGAACTGCGTCTTTATCAATAAGTGTACCGTAAGCCGTATCTGGCCAGCAGTTTGCGACTATATAGTCTGAGTGTATTTCCTCGCCGTTGGCAATAACGCCGTATGCTTTACCGTCTTTCACAAGGATCTTTGTCACGGGGCAGTTGTAGCGAATCTCTCCGCCGTTTTCACGTATAGCTTTTTCAAAGGCGAGAGAAAGCTCATGGGAACGGTTTTTGGGGATCGCGGGACGGCGGCGGATATAAGAATCCACCATAACCATATAATGAGCAAAGTCAATATCGTCGGTACGGGTGCCGAGATAAGGCCAGTATGATTTTATGATGTTCTGTGCTTTTTTTGGCATTCCGAGGGCATCAAGGCATTCGTCTGTCGAGTGAGAAACCGCAACAAGAAAATCTCTGTGCTGTGTGAAAAGTATCTGAGGATCGGGCTTGCCTTTGGCGAGATATTCAAATCCCGCATTCACCTTCTGGGCTATATCAAATGCGGCAAGAACACTGTCTCGGCTGCCTTCGCAAAGCCTTTCTATTTCATCGGCAAAGGCTTCGATTCCCGTTGGCAGAGTGGCGTCGTATCCGTCAGTGCCGTCAGCAATAACGCGAAATGCGTTTTTTTCATACTGCCAGTCGATATCAATACCGTATTTTGAAAATAGCTTGTAAACGCTTCCGGGATCTTGTGCAGTTCCGACAGCGGCAAGCTCATGAAGAGCTGCCTCAAATTCAAATCTGCCGCGAACAAAGCTTGTTGCACTTCCGCCGGGAACTCGGTTTTTTTCAAGAACGAGGACTGAAAGGCCTCCCTTGGAAGCTCCCAAAGCCGCAGATAGACCGGCGTTTCCCGCTCCTACGACTATTACATCATAATGCTTATACATTAATTACCTCGAGATGTTATTTTGTGGCTGTGAATGTTACGGGTTTGCCCAGTGCCCAGACGCCTATGGTATCGGGACCTACGGATGCTCCGATGATAGGGCCGATGATGCATGTGCAGATTTCCTTGGGTGCGATCTCGGAAAGGATCATTTTTTTGATCTCTTCAACCTCGGAAGGATCGCAGTCTGCATGAGCGAGATAAACTGTCAGATTTTCGGCATCGATGATATTTTCCTTAAGAAGAGCAACTATCTCCTTGAGAGCCGTCTGTCTGCCCTTCACCTTTTTGAAGGCTGCCTGTGCGCCCTCTGTATCTGCAACGAGGATAGGCTTTACTCCCATAAGGTTTCCGAAAAAGGCAGAGGGTGCAGAAACGCGGCCCGCTTTTCTCAGATGCTCAAGAGTATGAACTGTTGCAAATTCCTGAACGTTTTTGCGAATGGAGAGGATATAATCATTTATTTCTTTTGCGCTCAGGCCCTCATCTCTCTTTTTGGCCGCCTCTATGGCAAGAATGCCCTCGCCGATGCAGGCGTTGAGAGAGTCGATAACGTATATTTCAGCTTCGGGGTACTGGGAGAGGATCTTTTTTGCGGTAACTGCGCCTGTATTGACACTTCCGGACTGCTTTAAGGAGCAACCTATGTAAACGATGTCCATGCCCTCGTCAAGATATTTTGTAAAAGCAGCAGTAAACTCCTCAATAGATACCTGAGCGGTGGTTATACGCTTGCCGCCGCGGATAGTTTCGTAAAGCTTATGAGCATCCTCGTAGCTCCATGTAAGGAGAGCAGGGGATTCAACGCCGTCCTCAACAGTGGACATTTTAACGTAATCAATATTATATTTTTCAAGAAGCTCTGCGGTAAGATCGGAACAGGAATCTGTAATTATTTTCACTTTTCTCATTTTTTTATTACCTCCGAAGATGATATGTTTTATGCAAATTACATTATTATACATTTAACATTATATTATTGAAATTGCAACTCAACTTCAACTCAAAATCAATTTTTGTTGAAAAAAGGGGAGGAGTTAAAAGCAGATCGAAAAAGTGATGGCAAAGACCGTTGTAAAAAAGAACCTGAAGGGTAGATAATAAACGGAAATGGGCTGCCGCAAGTGCGACAGCCCATTTTTGAATATGATTATTTCTCGTTCTTTTCCTCAACTGCGCGGCCTGTAAGGCTGCCTGCGAGGATGATCTTTCTCTCGTCGTCTGTAAGTGCGCCGAGGGAGAAGTTATATGTATGAACTGTGCCGTCCTTCTTTGCAAGGTATCCCTTGATCTCGGACTCGCCGGCAGCGATCGCTGCACGCACACCGGGGATAACTACCCAGTCGCCGCAGATGATCTCGCCCTCGGCTGTACCCTCGTTCTTACCGATAGTCATTTCAGGGCAGGTGAGGGGGAGCATACCCCAGTTGATGAGGTTTGAGCGATAGCGCTTTGTAGCGTAGTCACGGGCTATGTTAGCAGAACCGCCGAGAACTCTCTGGCAGGATGCTGCCTGCTCACGGGCACTTCCGTCGCCGGGACGAACTGCGCAAACAAGGCTTCCGATGCCTGTAGCACCCTCAAGCTTACCTGCAACTGCCTCAACTGCGCTGATAGCCGCCTGCATTGCAGCCTCGCCCTCTGCGATATCGAGAGAGGCGTCAAACTCCTCGCCATATGTCTTCTTTGCGATAGCCGCAACCTTATCTGCACGGTCAACGTACTCGGGGTCACGACGGGAAAGAGTGAGACGGGAGAGACGATAGGGGTTGGAACGGTATGAAGAGGACTCACCGGAGGGGATAAGCTCGTCTGTTGTTGTAACATCATCGTCGATAACGGAAGAGACACCGAGAACGAGGTTATCGTGGAGAGCCTTCATTCTGGGCCAATCCTTGATGTTGGGACCCATCTGAAGATCTACGGATGTATCGGGCTTATCGTAGCCGAACCATACGCGGTTTTCGTAAACTGTTGTATCGAACTTGTAGTCGGGAGTTGTGTACTCAACGTCAAGCTCTGTAGCCGCTGTGAGAAGACCGCCGTTTGCCGCTGTTGCCGCAATGGAACGAGCGTCCATGAGAGCAACGGATGCGAACTGACCCTCACCGGGCTTTGAACCCTCACGGTTGGGGAAGTTACGAGTGGAGTGACGGACACTAAGACCGCCGTTTGCAGGAACGTCACCTGCGCCAAAGCAAGGACCGCAGAATGCTGTTCTGAGTGTTGCGCCTGCCTTCATAAGGTCAGCTGCAGTGCCTGTCTCGATCATTCTTACGAATGCGGGCTGGCTTGCAGGGTATGCGGAGAGAGCAAACTTGTCAGCGCCCACGGACTTGCCGCGGAGGATGTCTGCTGCTGCGCAAAGGTTGTCGAATGTACCGCCTGCGCATCCTGCGATAACACCCTGGTCAACGCGGATTCTGCCTGTAGCGGGATCGATCTTGTCTGTGAGCTTGAGTGTGCCGGGAGCAAGGCCAAGCTGTGCCTCGCCCTCGATCTCGCACTTGCGGAGGATATCTGCACCGTTCTCGCAAAGCTCGCGGATAGTGTATGTGTTGGAGGGGTGGAAGGGGAGAGCGATCATAGGCTCAACGAGGGAGAGATCGATCTCAACTGCACCGTCGTAGTATGCGCCGTCAGCGGGCTCAAGCTTCTTGTAAGCCTCGGGGCGACCGTGCATTGTGAAGTAGCGCTGAGTTTCCTCGTCTGTCATCCAAACGGAGGAAAGGCAGGTTGTTTCTGTTGTCATAACGTCGATGCCGTTACGGAACTCGATGGGAAGGTTCTTGATACCGTCGCCGACGAACTCAAGCACCTTGTTCTTAACGAACTTTTCCTTGAAGGTTGCGCCGATAAGAGCGAGAGCAACGTCCTGAGGGCCAACGCCGGGACGGGGCTTGCCTGTAAGACGAACTGCAATAACCTCGGGGGATGCAACGTCGTACGTTCTGCCGAGGATCTGCTTAACGAGCTCGGGGCCGCCCTCACCGATAGCCATTGTACCGAGAGCGCCGTAACGAGTGTGGCTGTCGCTTCCGAGGATCATCTTGCCGCATCCGCTCATCATTTCTCTCATGAAGGAGTGGATAACCGCAAGGTGAGCGGGAACGTAGATCGCGCCGTACTTCTTAGCAGCGGAAAGACCGAACATGTGGTCGTCCTCGTTGATAGTACCGCCAACTGCGCAAAGGGAGTTGTGGCAGTTTGTGAGAACATAGGGAAGGGGAAGCTTCTCAAGACCGCCTGCACGGGCTGTCATAAGAATACCAACGTATGTAATATCGTGGGATGCGAGAGCATCGAACTTGATTTTGAGGTTCTTTTCGTCCCCTGATGTGTTGTGGGCATTGAGGATAGAATATGCAATAGTACCCTTCTTGCCGTTTGCAATATCGGAGCCTTCTACGAACTGACCGTTGCTATAGAAAACGCCGTTTTTAATAAGCTTAACCATGGTTATATATCCTTTGATTGTATTTTTAAAAAAATATGTATCATTATACTATAATAGAATCGGAAAATCAAGAGAAAAGGAAGGGTTTATCGCACATTTAAAAAATGTG
Source organism: Candidatus Avispirillum sp. (assembly GCA_045636685.1). GTDB lineage: Bacteria > Bacillota > Clostridia > Oscillospirales > CAG-272 > Avispirillum. The sequence goes on from JAZTXZ010000049.1 coordinate 36,730, forward strand.
GCAATAACCCTTCCAAGGTGGTCAATACAGCGGACGATGCCGGTGTTTTTATATAAGTTTTCTCACATCGCATGGGCAATTCAGAAATTGTCCATGCATGAAATATCAAAAGAGACGCCAGTATTTACTAAGGTAGATCGATATTCCGTGGAGACTTGGGTTAGTATTGATATAAGGTTAAAAGCGGGCAAACCAGCCAACCACCTTGCGTGCCACGCGGTATACAGGGGTTTCCAGCACCTTCTTTGCGTTCTTCAGCTCTTTTCGTATTTCTATATTCTGAGGGCAATGCTTTTCGCATTTTCCGCAGCCGATGCAATTGGATGCCGCAGTGGAATTTTTGCGCAGGGCGGTGCAGATCACATAGTCTACCATTGACCAGAATCTACCCTCTGCATAGCGGCGGTTGTATGCGGCGAACGTGCCGGGGATATCAACTCCCTTGGGGCAGGGCATACAGTAGCCGCATCCTGTGCAGCCTACCTTCATACCTGCGTTGATAGCGCCAACAACCTTTTTCAGCATGGCTTCTTCATCTGCGCCTATCTCTCCCACTTCTACTGAGGATGCAGTGGCGATATTTTCTCTGACCATCTCGTCGGAATTCATGCCGGAGAGCACCACGGTAACCTCAGGCTGGCTCCAAAGCCAGCGGAAAGCCCAGCCCGCAGGGGTATGGGATACTTTATAATCGGAAAAGATCTTTTTTGCTTCTTCGGGCAATCTGCTGACAAGCTTTCCTCCCCGAAGGGGCTCCATTATCATGACGGGCATTCCTTTGGCGTTGGCATAATGGAGACCTTTGCGTCCTGCCTGAGAATGCTCATCCATATAATTGTACTGTATGAGGCACATATCCCAATCGTAAGCATCCACCAATGCGCAGAACATATCGGAGTTTCCGTGATATGAAAATCCCACTTGACGGATAGCTCCGTTTTTTTTCTTTTCATTCAGCCATTCTTCCACCCCGAGCGCTTTCAGGCGATCCCATGTATCGGTATCGGTGAGCATGTGCATCAGGTAGTAGTCAACGTGGTCTGTGCGCAAGCGACGAAGCTCCTCTGAAAACATTTTTTCAAGATCACCGGGGTTTTTGATAAGATAATGAGGAAGCTTTGTTGCTATGTAAACGCGGTCTCTGATACCGTTCTTTTCCAATATTTCGCCCAGTGCAGCTTCGCTTCCGGGATAAATATATGCAGTATCAAAGTAATTGACTCCGCCCTCAAAGGCGGTCATGATCTGCTTTTCCGTCTCAGCCATATCTATGATTCCAAGCTTGTTTTTGAAGCGCATGCACCCAAAGCCCAGGATGGAAAGCTGATTGCCTTGTCTGTCTGTCCTGTAATTCATATTAACCCCTCGTATTTATATTGAAGTTATTATAGCATATTACTAGTGTATATTCAACCGCAGAAAGCAAAGAGTCACTCCCCTCTGACAATTCGGGAGTGACGAAAAAAGGATACTGAAAAAACAAAAGGATTGTTATAAATTCTGGTTTATCGGGGAGATTTCGCGGAAACTTTTTTGTAAAAAAGTTTCCACACCTTCAAAAAACTTTAATAAGGGGAAAGGAAAAATTCTGGATTATCGAGGAAACGATATTGATATTTTGTAGGGGTCGACGTCTGTAGGAATGTTCCATTCCTACGATCGACCCGCTGCAAACGCAACAATATAGGTAAATGTTAG
>JAZTXZ010000050.1:0-10686 GCA_045636685.1 Candidatus Avispirillum sp.
CGATTTTCGAAAGCCTTTGGCATTCGCCTTGCGAATGCAGAGCGAATAAGGCAAAGTTAGTTTTCGGCTTTCTTCATATTCGCGGTGAGAGGTGGAGGCTTTCGTTTGGTTCGCGTGCAGATATTTAGGACCGTCGGGGACTCCGGTCCCTACGACAATGTGTATCGTTTACCTTTGTTTGTGCATCAAATTTCGTTTTGGTTCTTGTTCAGATGTGCGGGATGTCGAGGGCGCCATCCCCTACCGGTTTCAAACTCCCCCATAAACCCAAATTTTACAGCCGTATTATATATAGAAAAGCCCGCCTTGTAATACAAGGCGGGGAGATATCATTTAGCTTCATAAAGCTCTTTTATAAGAACTGCGGTCTTTTCGTCTGCTATATCGGAAAGATCGCAGCCGTAACGGATACGCTCTCTTGCGTATGTTGCACTCATATAGCTGAGAGCGGGGTCTGCGGGGATAAGAACAGTTTCGATTCCCTCATGAAAGCGCTTCATTATCTGCGCGAGAGAATATTCATAATCAAAATCGGTGGCGTTTCTTGCTCCCTTTGCAATAAACTCAATACCGTTTGCCATAGTATAAGCAGATGCAAGTTCCTCGCATATTGCGCACTTTACGTTGGGAATATTCTTTACGGCACTTTCAAGTATCTGAAGTCTTTCCTCGGGGGAAAACATTCCCGAGTTTCTCTTCTCCGCATTTACCATTACCACTGCATGGACCTCATCAAAAATGAGTGCGGCTCTTTTTATAAGATCAACATGACCGAGGGTGCAAGGATCAAAGCTTCCTGCGACTAATGCTTTCTTCATTCCTCTTCGCTCCTTTTTTCAAGAAGGGTTATGCGGCTTCTGCCGTAAAGCGCAGATTTCACAACAGTATATCGCTCCATAAGCTCACTGTCATTGCCGAATACCTGTTCAAGAACCTTTGCAGAATGATATTCATCGCTCTTTATATCCTTCTTTTTTACAGGAGCAAGGCCATTATCGCTTTCGCAAACGATGCGTCCGCCATCGCGGAGAATATCGCCATCTGCAATAAGCCTCAGCGCCCTTGAAATATAATCGCTTGCATAGGGAGGATCAAGGAATATAAGATCGAATTTCTCCTTGCCCTGAGCGCTTTTCAGGAACTGCTCATATCCTGCAGAGGATATTCTGCATCTGTCGAAAAGCTTGGTCTTTTTGGCATTCGCCAAAACTATTTCAACTGCCTCTCTTGCCTCGTCTATAAAGACGCAATGCTCTGCTCCGCGGCTGATCGCTTCCAGTCCCAGCTGTCCGCTTCCTGCAAAAAGATCAAGGCATCTGCGGCCCTCGATATCAAACTGTATCATGGAGAAAAGCGCTTCCTTTGCTCTTTCTCCGGTAGGTCTTGTATTTTCTCCTTCAAGGGTCGTAAGGGCAATTCCCCTTGCACTTCCTGTTATGATTCGCATCATTTTTTCTCCTTATTAAAATACTCAAATACCGCTTGTGCATCTGCCTCGCTGACCTTGCCAACAGAGCGTATCTCCTCTTTTGTTGCCTGATTCAGCTTCGCAATAGTTCCGAAATTTGCAAGCAGCTTTTTCGCCTTCTGGGGGCCTATTCCCTTTATCTTTTCAAGGGATGAAGTTTTCAGAGTCTTTCGCTTTGCCTCGGTCATTCTTGACACGGTGAAGCGGTGAACCTCTTCCTGAAGCTTATAGATAAATCTGAAAAGCTCAGGATCGCGGGCAATACTGAGCTCCGCCGTATCCGACACAAGTGTTCTTGTTTTATGGTGATCATCCTTGACCATTCCGAAAACGGGGATATCGTAGCCCGCCTCCTTCATAACATCTCTCACAACGCCCACGTGAGTGGCGCCGCCATCAAGAAGTATCAGATCCGGAGTTTTTGAGAAGGAGCTGTCCTTTTCATCATCAAGGTGAGAAAGACGGCGAAGTATGGTCTCTCTCATGGAACCGTAGTCATCGGGATTTTCCTTACCGTTTATTCTGAAATATCTGTAATCGGATTTTTTAAGCTTTCCCTTTTCGTATACTATCATTCCCGCTGTGATATGCTCGCTTCCGATATTTGAGATATCATATGCCTCTATTCTTTCGGGAAGAACCTCAAGGCCGAGGGTAGAAGCAAGCAAAACAAGTATCTTCTCTTCCGTTTCGTCCTTTTTTCTTCTGGTCTCGCTGTGGCGGACAGCATCCTTTTCAGCCATAAGGCAAAGCTTTCTGCCCTCGCCCCTTTGGGGTGTTCTGACGGTGATCTTTCTGCTTGCGCGAGAAGAAAGATATTTTTCAACTATTTCTCTGTCCTCATCAGGCATTTCAAATGAAAGAAGTATTTCCTTCGGAATATATTCTCTCGCCGTATAAAGGTTTACAAGGAAAGATGTGAACGGACTTTCCTCTCCTTCATCTCCGACTCCCGTTATCTCGTCGGCTCCGAACATGAAATATTCGCTGTCGCATATCATGCCGCTGCGAATATACAAAACCGCGGCGCAGTCGCATCCCTCATGGCTGGCAAGAGCAACTATATCGCACTCCGTATCAGGCGAAAGCTGAGTTTTCTGCTTTTGCGAAAGTTTTTGGAGGCTTGTTATTGCATCGCGGCATCTTGCCGCCTCCTCAAACCGTTCCTCCTCCGCTGCATCCATCATTCTTTTGAACAGTGCTTTTTCAACCTCTGCTGTATTTCCGCGCAAAAGCTGAATGGCACACTTTATTAACTCACCGTATTCATCACGGCTGACATCCCCCGCGCAAAGTCCGCAGCAACGTCCTATCTGTCGATAAACACAGGGACGCCCTTTTCCGATATCCTCGGGGAATTTCTTTTTGCATGAAGGAAGACCAAGAGTCTTTTCTATTGTGGAAATTACGGAAAACACAGTACCGGTTCCTGAGTATGGTCCGAAAAAGGTTCCCTTTTCGTCTCTCTTTCTCGTCATTACAACTCTGGGATAATCCTCGTGGGTGGTTACCTTTATATAAGGATAGGACTTTGCATCCTTAAGAAGGATATTATACTTCGGAGTATACTGCTTTATAAGATTATTCTCAAGGACCAGAGCTTCCATTTCCGTATCGCAGGTGATATATCGGAAATCTGACACATGGGACACCATTTTATCGGTCTTTATATTATGGGCACCGTGAAAATATGAGGTGACGCGGTTCTTCAGCGCTCTCGATTTTCCAACGTAAATGACCTTACCGTCACGGTTCTCCATAATATAAACTCCGGGGCTTTTGGGCAGGAGAGCCGCTTTTTTTCTCAGATATTCAATTGTGCTCTCTTTTGCCATATAACTCCTTTATGCTTTTTGCCAAAGCAAAAACGCTATCTTTTCTCTTCTCTCTTATCTTTTCTCTCTTCACTTGCTTAAATTCTTCCGAATTTAAGCAAAAAGCCGCCCGGGTAGGGCGGCTGCTTTTTGAACTGATATTCTGATTATTCGCTGAATCCTGTATCGATAAGTGCACAGAGACCGTCTACAGCCTCGTTCTCATCAGCGCCGTCAGCAATAATTGTGATGTTCATACCCTTAACGATACCAAGGGAAAGAACACCGAGAAGGCTCTTCGCATTGATTCTGCGATCTTCTCTTTCAACCCAGATAGAGCTCTTGAAGGAGTTTGCCTTCTGGATAAAGAAAGTTGCGGGTCTTGCATGGAGACCAACGTTATTTTTTATTGTTACTTCGCGTGAAACCATTTCAATTCTCCTGAGTCGAAAAATTAGATGCCGCGAATAAATCCACGGCTAATATTTGCTTAATTATAACAGAGATAAAAACTAAAATCAAGTGATTTTTCTTATTTTCTCAATTTTTTCATCGATATATAAAAAATCGCCCTTTTAAAGAGATTTTTTCGGTGAAATTAGCAACAATTTCACCGAAAAAACCACTTTTTGCTCCATCAAAGCACCTTATATCCCTGGGCTTCCACTGTGTTTTTCAGCTTCTCATCTGATATTTCTGCAGAAAGAATCACAACTGCGCTGTCATTTTCGTGAGAAACGATAGCCTCCTGCACCTCAGGAAGATCCTCAAGGCACTTCTTCACTCTTGCCTCGCAGTGGGGGCACATCATACCCTCGATCTTCATTGTTTTTTCCATTTTTTTCTTCTCCTTTATTTTTTTAAGCTTTTTCATTTTCCTGTCTCTTTTGGTGCTTCTTATGTTGATAAGGTTAAGCCTCAACGCATTTGTCACAACACAGAAGCTGGAAAGACTCATGGCGGCTGCTCCGAACATAGGGGTCAGCTCAAGACCGATAAAGCTAAAAGCACCTGCCGCAAGAGGGATACCAATAACATTATATATAAATGCCCAGAAAAGGTTTTCATGTATATTTCTGAGAGTTCTTCTTGAGAGACGTATTGCTGCCGCGCAGTCAAGAAGAGATGAATTCATGAGGACCACATCTGCAGACTCAATAGCAACGTCAGTTCCCGCACCGATGGCGATTCCTATATCCGCACGCTTCAGGGCGGGGGCATCGTTTATGCCGTCGCCAACCATTATGACCTTGCCCTCTTTTTTGAGAGAGCGGACAACGGCTTCCTTCCCATCGGGAAGAACGTTTGCGATAACCTCGTCGATACCTACGCTTTTCGCTACTGCTCTGCCCGTTTTTTCATTATCGCCCGTCAGCATGATAACGCGAAGGCCCATATTTTTAAGCTGAGAAACAGCCTCGGCGGAGTCCTCCTTCACAGTATCGGAAACTGCGATAAAGCCGAGAAGCTCTCCTTCTCTTTCGAAAAAGAGGGGCGTTTTTCCCACAGAAGCAAGCTCTGATGCCTTGTTTTTTACGGCATCGTCGATATTGCAAAGGGTTGAAATATATGAAAGGCTTCCTCCGGACACGCGCTTACCGTCAATTCTTGCACAAACTCCGTTTCCGGGAAGGGTTTCAAAAAATTCCGTTTCCTTTATTTCGATTCCCTTTTGCTCGCAGTACTCAACGACAGCGCGACCAAGAGGATGCTCGCTCTTTTTCTCCAGAGAGTAAGCAACAATAAGAAGCTCCTTTTCATCGGCGGACAAGCTAAAGGTATCAGAAACTGACATCTCGCCCTTGGTTACGGTACCAGTTTTATCAAGGACGATGATCTCTCCTCTGCCCGTTTCCTCAAGGGATGCGGCGGTTTTGAAAAGTATTCCGCCCTTTGCTCCCTTGCCGCTGCCAACCATTATTGCAACGGGAGTTGCAAGACCGAGAGCGCAGGGACAGCTGATAACGAGAACGGAGATAGCCTTAATAATTGCATATCCGAAGCTCTCCCCGAGAAGCATCCAGACAGCAAAGGTAATAAGCGATATTGAAATGACCGCAGGAACAAAAATTCCGGAAACGCGGTCTGCAACCTTTGCGATAGGCGCCTTTGTGGCGGCGGCATCGCTGACCATTTTGATTATCTGAGAAAGAGTTGTATCTTCTCCGACTCCTGTAGCACGGCAAACAATATATCCCGAGCGGCTGACAGTAGCGCATGATACCTTATCCCCCTCCGTTTTATCAACAGGAAGAGATTCTCCGCTGAGAGCTGATTCATCAACAGAGGCACTGCCCTCGATCACCACGCCGTCCACGGGAATGGACTCTCCTGCGCGGACTGCGAATATATCACCAACCTGCACTTGATCTGCAGACACTTCTGTTTCCTCTCCGTCGCGAATGACCTTTGCGGTTTTAGGTGCAAGGGCAATAAGGGCGCGGAGAGCATCTGTTGTTCTTCCCTTTGAATATGCTTCAAGCATCTTACCCACTGTGATAAGAGCAAGTATCATAGCTGCAGACTCGAAATAAAGCCCGTGAAGAAGCTCATGCGCTGCGGCCATGTCCCCCGCCCCCTCAGCATGTGCTATGAGAAAAAGAAGATATGTGCTGTATCCGAAGGATGCCGCAGAGCCGAGAGCGACAAGAGTGTCCATATTGGGCGCGCGCTTTATAAGTCCTTTTACTCCGCTGATAAAAAACTTCTGATTTATTACCATGACCGCCGCCGAAAGAAGAAGCTGTACTATGCCTACAGCAGTAAGACAGCTATCAAAAAACTCCGGAAGAGGCCATCCCCACATGGTGTAAACCATGGAGAAATACATGAGAACAATAAGAAAGCCGAGAGACCACAAAAGGCGCCTGAGAAGCTTAGGGGTTTCCGTGTTCTTAAGTCCATCATCATTCTTTTTAATATCGGCGCCCTTTACGGTTGCGCCGTAGCCTGCCGCCTCTACAGCGGCAATTATTTTGTCGGGTGAAGCCGTGCCCTCAACACCCATTGAGTTTGTGAGAAGGCTGACGGAGCAGGACTTGACGCCCTCCACCGCCAACACAGCCTTTTCCACCCTCGCCGAGCAAGCCGCGCAGCTCATACCGGTTACGTTGTATGTTTTCATTTTTTCCTTTATTCTCAAACAGATTTTATTACACACCCATTATATACCCGAGGCGAGGGCGTGTCAAATGGGAAATTCAAAAAGAAGAGGATATTCGCGTGATACACAATATAAGCACAATCCGTGTTTAGCCGTAGGGGGGGAGGTCCCCTACGGTATAACCATTTTGTTTCGGTTCGTGTGCTGATGTTTTAAGATAAGCCTCCCCTTGCGAGGGGAGGGGGACCGCTGCGGGGTTCCCCGAAAGGGAGCTTGCGAGCTTTTGGGGGTTCTCGCTTGCGGTGGTGGGGTAGTAGCGAGGGATTTTGACAGACGTTACGTCAGCATAATAACTAACGATATAAGTGGGTTTAAACTAAAGTTTATATCAGTTGAGTTTGTTGTAGCCACTGCCTACTACCCCTCTGTCAGCTATCGCTGACATCTCCCCTCGCAAGGGGAGACCTTTTTTCGTTTATCGTTTTCGTTCGTTTGTGCATCAAATTTCGTTCTCTTCGTGTGCTGATAGGCGGACTGCAATGCACGCCCCTGCTTTTTAAATTTTTTTGGAGTGCAGAACCTTTTTTTCAAAAAAGGTTTTGCTTCCCTTTTATTTTCATTCTTATAATATAATATTATCCTTGACAAACCGATTTTTTGGTGGTATAATCCGTTTGTTAAAGGCTGTGACGGAGACAGTAGCAATAGATGGTAAGCCAAAGCGAGTCGGAGACGGTGTGAGTCCGATGCGAGCCCCTTTTGTGAATATCACTCCAGAGCTGCAGGGCGAAAACAGTAGTCCGTGCCGGTGCCTATCCGTTATCGTGGGCGCATATGACTGTATGCAGGTGGTTTCAAAGGTTCCCTTTGTCTTGCGACGGGGGCTTTTTTTATTGCTTTTTAAAATTTTTACCATACATTATGAAAGGACAGGACATTATGTTTAACAAAGTTCCTACCGACTTAAACTTTGTTTCTCGTGAGAAGGTTACTCTCGATTTCTGGAAGGAAAACCAGATCTTCGAAAAGAGCCTTAACCAGAGATCAAAGGACAACACCTACACATTCTACGACGGCCCTCCTACCGCTAACGGTAAGCCTCATATCGGCCACGTTCTTACACGTGTTATCAAGGATATGATCCCCCGTTACCATGCAATGAAGGGCGCTTACGTTCCCAGAAAAGCAGGCTGGGATACTCACGGTCTTCCCGTTGAACTTGAGGTTGAGAAGCTTCTCGGCATCGACGGCAAGGAGCAGATCGAGGAGTACGGCATCGCTCCCTTTATCGGCAAGTGTAAGGAGAGCGTTTGGAAGTACAAGGGCATGTGGGAGTCCTTCTCCGACACCGTTGGCTTCTGGGCTGACATGAACGATCCCTACGTTACATACCACGACTCCTACATCGAGTCTGAGTGGTGGGCGCTCAAGCAGATCTGGGAAAAGGGTCTTCTCTATAAGGGTCACAAGATCGTTCCCTACTGCCCCCGTTGCGGAACTCCCCTTTCCTCTCACGAGGTTGCTCAGGGCTATAAGGACGTTCGTGAGCGTTCTGCTATCGCTCGCTTTAAGGTAGTTGGCGAGGATGCATACTTCCTTGCATGGACAACAACTCCCTGGACACTTCCCTCTAACGTTGCTCTCTGCGTAAACCCTGCTGACGACTATGTAAAAGTTCAGGCAGGTGAGTATACATACTACCTTGCAGCAGCTCTTGCCGACACAGTTCTCGGCGAGGGTCAGTACGAGGTTCTCGAAACAATGAAGGGTCAGGATCTTGAGTACCGCGAGTACGAGCCTCTCTTCAAGTTCGTTTCTCCCCGCGAGAAATGCTGGTACGTTACTTGCGACAGCTACGTTACTATGGGTGACGGTACAGGTATCGTTCATATCGCTCCCGCATTCGGTGAGGACGATAACAAGGTTGGCAAGAAGTACGGCCTTCCCTTCGTTCAGCTCGTTGACGGCAAGGGTGAGATGACAGCTGAGACCGATTGGCCCGGCGTGTTCGTTAAGGACTGCGATAAGCTTGTTCTCCGCGCTCTCGACGAGAAGGGTCTTCTCTTCTCCGCTCCCAACTTCGAGCACTCCTATCCTCATTGCTGGAGATGCGACACTCCCCTTATCTACTATGCACGCGAGTCCTGGTTCATCAAGATGACAGCAGTTAAGGACAGACTTATCGCAAACAACAACACAATCAACTGGATCCCCGAATCTATCGGTAAGGGTCGTTTCGGCGACTGGCTCGAGAACGTTCAGGACTGGGGTATCAGCCGTAACCGTTATTGGGGTACACCTCTCAATATCTGGGAGTGCTCCTGCGGTCACCGCCATGCTATCGGCTCTGTTGAGGAGCTCAAGTCCATGTCCGACAACTGCCCCGAGACTATCGAGCTTCACCGCCCCTTCATTGATGAGGTTACTATCAAGTGCTCCGAGTGCGGCGGCCAGATGAAGAGAGTTACAGAGGTTATCGACTGCTGGTTTGACTCCGGTGCGATGCCCTTCGCTCAGCATCACTATCCCTTCGAGAATCAGGAGAAGTTTGAGGCGCAGTTCCCTGCAGACTTCATCTCCGAGGCTGTTGACCAGACACGTGGCTGGTTCTACTCCCTCCTTGCTATCTCCACTCTCCTCTTTGACAAGGCTCCCTTCCGTAACGTAATCGTTCTCGGTCTCGTTCAGGACGAGGACGGACAGAAGATGTCCAAGTCCAAGGGTAACGCAGTTGACCCCTTCAATGCTCTTGAAACACACGGTGCCGACGCTATCCGCTGGTACTTCTATACAAACTCTGCTCCCTGGCTCCCCTCCCGTTTCTCCGACAGAGCCGTAACCGAGGGTCAGAGAAAGTTCATGGGTACACTCCAGAACACATATGCATTCTGGGTACTCTATGCAAACATTGACAACTTCAACCCTGCAAACTATAAGCTTTCCGATTGCACTCTCAACGTTATGGATAAGTTTATCCTTTCCAGACTTAACACTATGGTTAAGGGCGTTGACCAGAACCTCGGAAACTACAGAATCCCCGAGGCTGCAAAGTGCCTTTCCTCCTTCGTTGACGAGCTTTCCAACTGGTACGTTCGTCGCTCCCGTGAGCGCTTCTGGGGTACAGACCTCACAGAGGACAAGATCGCAGCTTACATGACTCTCTGGCACGTTCTCGTTACAACTGCCAAGGCTGCAGCTCCCATGATCCCCTTCATGGCAGAGGATATTTACAGAAACCTCGTTTGCACAATCGACTCAACAGCTCCTATCTCCGTTCATTTCTGCGACTACCCTGAGGTAGACGAGGCTATGATCGATCCCGCACTTGAGGACGATATGAGATTCATCCTTGATGCCGTTACTCTCGGCCGTGCTGCAAGAAACGGCGCTAACATCAAGAACCGTCAGCCCCTCTCCGAGATCTGCGTAAAGACTGACCGCGACGTGAGCGACTACTACCGCGAGATCGTTGAGGAAGAGCTTAACGTTAAGAAGGCTACCTTCACAAATGACGTTTCCGCTATCTCCTCCTACAGCTTCAAGCCCCAGCTTAAGACTGTAGGTCCTAAGTACGGCAAGCTTCTCGGCGGTATCCGTCAGTTCCTTACAGAGGTAGACGGTAACGCTGCTATGGCTGAGCTCAACTCCACAGGTGCTCTCTCCTTCGAGGTTAACGGCAGCCCCGTTTCCCTTACAAAGGAAGACCTCCTTATCGACGTTCAGCAGAAGGAAGGCTGGTTCTCCGTTGCTGAGGGCGAGCTTACAGTTGCTCTTTGCACAATTCTCACAGATGAGCTTATCGAGGAAGGCTTCGTTCGCGAGGTTATCTCCAAGGTTCAGACAATGAGAAAGGATTCCGACTTCAACGTTATGGACCGCATCTCCGTTTCCGTAGTTGGTAGCGACAAGATCCGTGCAATCCTTGAAAAGGACAGCTCCGAGTTCTGCTCTGCAGTTCTCTGCGACGCTCTCTCATTCGAGGCAGGTCTTGACGGCATCTCCAAGGACTGGAACATCAACGGCGAGGCTGTTACAATTACTGTTAAGAGATAAAAAAAAGATTCCCGATCCTAACGGTCGGGAATCTTTTTTGTTTGAATATATCGCCCATATGCATACAAGGAAAATCTCAAAGTCGGGTTTGTCGGGATGTTCGCACTCGCTCTGTTGCGGATGCGCTTAACTAAAGCCTCCACTTCTCATCGCGAATATGAAGATATACGAGGGCAGAGATAACGTGATTCGCTCGGCATTCACAAGTGAATGCCCGAGTATATCAAAGATTCGAGGTGTGAAGGGGA
>JAZTXZ010000051.1:0-9678 GCA_045636685.1 Candidatus Avispirillum sp.
AACTTTAAACTGATTTTTTGTTTTTATTCTTTTTGAAGTTTTTTGCAGAGCTTTTTTTCAAAAAAGCGACCGTATCTCTCTCCAACAAACTCGAATTTAATGAAATAAAAAATAAAAAATCTCTTATAAATATATAGACTATTGAAAAAAACTGTGCTAAAATATACTGAATATATATGTACCAAAAAGAGGTAAAATGAAAACTGTAAGAATTCAGGCAGAGGGCTACGGTGCAAACTGCTGGGTGCTCATTGATGAGGAAAGCTCAGAATTTGCTCTTATCGACCCTTCTCCTAAGGGCGAGGCATTTGAAGAGTTTCTCGAAAAGCGCGGCCTCGATAAGAAAAACATGAAATATATCCTCCTCACCCATGGCCATTTCGACCATATTATGGGTGCTGATGAAATAAGAGATATTTCAGGTGCTCCTCTTGCGATCCATGAGGCTGATGCAGACTTTTTAACAAATTCTGATAAAAATGCATATAAGTATTTCTTCCGTTATAATCTTGTAATGCGTCCTGCGGAGATCATTCTTCATGACGGAGACGTGCTCACTCTCGGCAAAACTGAGATCAAGGTAGTATCCACCCCCGGCCATACAGAGGGAAGCGTTTGCTTCTTTGTTGGTGATAATATCTATACCGGTGACACTCTTTTTGACCGAAGCATAGGAAGAACAGACCTTTTTGGTGGAAATCAGGCAAAGCTTGAGGAAAGCCTCCGCAAGCTCATTGCCCTTGAGGGTGATTATAATATCTACCCCGGTCACGGCTCTGTTTCCACAATTTCAAAGCAAATAAAATTTAACCCATATCTTTATGGAGGTAACTTATGATAGATTATAAAGAGCTTTCAGCTCTCCTTTTCCCCGACGTCACAATGACAGAGGAGGATTGCGAAAAGATGTTCCCCCCTCGTGAGGGACTCCCCGAGGGTGCGGTAATTTCCCGTATGGCACCCAGCCCCACAGGCTTTGTTCACCTTGGAAACCTTGTTCAGGGTCTCACAAGTGAGAGAATGTGCCATCAGTCCGGCGGTATTCTCTATCTTCGTGTTGAAGATACAGACGCAAAGCGTGAGGTTGCAGGCGCTGTTGAAACACTTATCGAGTCTCTTTCCCACTACGGCATCAACTTTGACGAGGGTGCAACAGTAGACGGCGACAGCGGCAACTACGGCCCCTACCGCCAGAGACAGCGTAAGGATATTTACCATGTATTTGCAAAGAAGCTTCTCGAGGAAGGACAGGCATACCCCTGCTTCTGCACAGAGGAGGAGCTTACAGATATCCATAATAAGCAGGAAGCAGAGAAGGCAAACTTCGGCTATTTCGGCAAGTGGGCTATCTGGCGCGACAGAAGCATCGAGGATATCAAGGCAGCTCTCGCAGAGGGTAAGCCCTGGGTACTCCGCTTCCGCAGTGAAGGCTCTATCGAAAATAAGATCAAGCATACAGACCTTATCAAGGGTAACCTCGAGGTAACAGAGAACGATATTGACCACGTTCTGTTGAAATCCGACGGTATCCCCACATACCACTTCGCACACGCAGTTGACGATCACTTCATGAGAACAACTCACGTTGTTCGCGGTGACGAGTGGCTCTCAACTCTTCCTTTCCACCTCCAGCTTTTCCGTGCCCTCGGCTGGCGCGCACCTAAGTATCTCCATATCGGACCTCTTATGAAGATGGACGGCGAGTCAAAACGTAAGCTTTCAAAGAGAAAGGACCCTGAGCTTGCTCTCACATACTACAGAAGCGAGGGCTTCCCCGTAGAGTCTGTTTATGAGTATATCATGACAGTTCTTAACTCCAACTTCGAGGAGTGGAGACGTGCTAACCCCGATGCTCCCGTTGACGACTTCAAGTTCTCACATAAGAAGATGAACCCCGCAGGAAGCCTCTTTGATTACGCAAAGCTTTGCGACGTATCAAAGAACGTAGTTTCCAGAATGACAGCTGAGAAGGTTTACGACGGCGTTCTCGACTGGGCAGAGGAGTTCGATGCTACTTTTGCAGAGGCTCTCAAGGCTGATAAGGATAGCGCAATCAAGGCATTCGCTATCGGCCGCGGCGGCAAGAAGCCCCGTAAGGACCTCACAGTTTGGGCAGATGCAAAGGCATATATGGGCTTCATCTACGATAGCATCTATGAGATGGTAGACCAGTATCCCGAAAACTTTGCAAAAGAAGATATCAACGCAGTTCTCACAGCATTCTGTGCATCTTATGACGAAGCAGCAGAACAGCAGGTATGGTTTGATAACCTCAAGGCAATCGCTGACAGCCTCGGCTTCTGCTCCGACATGAAGGCATATAAGGCAGAGCCCGAGAAGTATAAGGGCAGCATCGCCGACGTAAGTATGTTCCTTCGCGTTGCTGTAACAGGTAAGATGAACTCTCCCGATCTTTATGAGATCATGAAGATACTGGGCCGCGAAAGAGTTCTCGCAAGAATTAATAACGTAATAGGAGAATAAAAATGGCAAGCAATTTTATTCACGATATTATAGACGATGAAATAGCCCTCGGCAAGCACGAGCAGGGCAAGATCCAGACCCGTTTTCCCCCCGAGCCTAACGGATATCTCCACATCGGCCATGCAAAGGCTCTCTTCATCGACTTTTCCACAGCTGTAAAGTACGGCGGTAAGTGTAATCTCCGCTTCGACGATACAAACCCCACTAAGGAGGACGTTGAGTTCGTTGATGCTATCCAGGAGGATATCAAGTGGCTCGGATACGAGTGGGATAAGTGCCTCTACGGCTCCTCCTACTTCGATAAGTGCTATGAGCTTGCAGTAGACCTCATCAAGAAGGGCAAGGCATACGTTTGCGACCTTGATAAGGATCAGATGAGAGAGTACCGTGGCACACTTACAGAGCCCGGTAAGAACAGCCCCTACCGTGACCGTTCCGTTGAGGAAAACCTCGATCTCTTCGAGAGAATGAAGAACGGCGAGTTTGCAGACGGAACACACATTCTCCGTGCGAAGATCGATATGGCAAGCCCCAACCTCAATATGCGTGACCCCGCGATTTATAGAATCAAGCACGTAAAGCATCATCAGACAGGCAGCAAGTGGTGCATCTATCCTATGTACGACTTCGCTCATCCTATCCAGGATGCTATCGAGGGCATCACACACTCCCTCTGCTCCCTTGAGTATGAGGCACACAGACCTCTTTATAACTGGGTAGTAGACGAGTGCGGCTTTGAGAAGAAGCCCCGCCAGATCGAGTTTGCCCGCCTTAACCTCACAAATACAGTAATGAGTAAGAGATACCTCCGTGAGCTTGTTGAAACAGGACTTGTTGACGGATGGGATGACCCCAGAATGCCTACACTCTGCGGTCTCAGAAGACGTGGTTATACTCCCGATTCCATCAAGGAGTTCCTCACCCGTGCAGGTATCGCAAAGACAGACTCCCTTATCGACGTAGCTCTCCTTGAGTACTGCGTTCGTGAGGAGCTCAATACAAAGGCACCCAGAAGAATCGCAGTTCTCGATCCCATTAAGGTTGTAATCGATAACTATCCCGAGGATAGAGTAGAGTATTTCGAGGTTGCAAACCATCCCGGTAACCCTGAGATGGGCACACGTCAGATCCCCTTCACAAGAGAGCTCTGGATCGACCGTGAGGACTTCGCTCTCGTTCCCCCTCCCAAGTTCTTCAGAATGAAGCCCGACGGAGAGGTAAGACTCATGGGCGCATATATCGTTAAGTGCAACAGTGTTGTTCAGGATGAGGACGGAAACGTTACAGAGATCCATTGTACAGCAGACCTTGAGGCAGCTAACGGTAATCCCCTGGACGGCAGAAAGATCAAGGGAACAATCCATTGGGTAAGCGCTGATATCTGCGATACAGTAAAGGTAAATCTCTATGAGCCTCTCTTTACTATTCGCAACACAGGCGATATCCCCGAGGATAAGACCTATGCTGACTACCTCAATCCCAACAGCGTAAAGACTCTCACAGACTGTAAGGTAGAAAAGGCACTTGCAAAGGGCGACGACACACGCTTCCAGTTCGTTCGTACAGGCTACTTTGTACGCGACTCCAAGAAGAGTGGCACATACAACAGAATCGTATCCCTCAAGGACAGCTTCAAGCCGGAATAATAAAGAAAAAGGACCGCCTTGCGGTCCTTTTTTAATGATATATGCCTGCGGCATATGATGTCGCGTTGCTAATGATGCCGCTGTGCTGATGATATATCCCTTCGGGATATGAAGGTACCTTTCCGAAAACGGAAAGGGTTTTTTATTATAAATCGTAATGCTTTGCTTCGTATAAATCTTGACAAACGCTACCTCGCGCGTCATCTTGAGCGGAGGCGGATTGCCTGCAAGACGCTGTAGTCGAAACCCGAAGGGCAAACGGTTTACCGTTTGGATCTCGCGACGGATCAATGCAGGCTTTTAGCTGAGACAAAGTAGGGGAGGGGCTTGCTCCTCCCGAGTCTACCTCTTCTTGGGAGGGGGACCACGGAGTGGTGGAAGGAGTCACATCTGCAGACGATGCAGACTACAATTTGATGCAAAAATAAACGTAAACGATTTATACGTAGGGGCGTCACTGTGTGCGCCCACAACGTTAGCTAAGAATAAACATAGCGGGCGAACACAGTTCGCCCCTACGATTAAAGAATTATTCGCTCAGCAATCCCTTCAATAGTTCTCTTCTTTGGCTCATAGCATGTAAATTGTTTGGGGTGATCGTGAAATCTTTTCTGTCTGCGGAATCATCGAGAATTGCCTCGACGATTCTAAGCGCTGTTCTAAAATGAGCATCGCCACTCTCTTTTTCTCCGTTTTTTCTCAGATATTTACCCATATCCCAAAGAGCGTCCACAAGTGAGCAGGTGCATTGTGTCGTATGTTGTTTTGCCGCTGTATATTTTTCTTCTCCTTCAAGAAGTTCCGCCATAACCTCAAGCTTTGAAAAATACAATTCGGGAATATGCTCAATTGACTCTTTCGCCAACTGATATTCCCCCATTTCTTTATAAGCCATAGCCATAATGCGGTAAGTATCTATGCGTACTTCATCATCTTTGGTTGTTTCCATAAGAGTTTTACCTATGGAAATAACTTCCTCATTTTTGTGAAGCTCGGAAAGGACACCGATAAGACAGTTCAGTAAAACATCGTTTCCAGGATATTTTTTTAGACCTTCGCGGATGATTTGCTCAGACTTTTCCGTATCGCTGTACCAATATACGCTGTGCTCATCAACGATGGCTCTTATGTTTTTCTCGGTTTCATAAATGTTAAAATCGAAAAGCTCATCGGTAGAAACTCCGAAAAATGAGGCAATTGCAGGAATCATCGTAACGTCGGGCATGGTATTTCCGTTTTCCCACTTGGAAACTGCCTGGAAAGACACGCCAAGATAATTCGCAAAAACCTCTTGCGATATATCCTTCTGCTTTCTCAGCGATTTGATTTTTTCTCCCAGTTTTAGCATTGTTTTTCCTCCAAATTGTATTGGATAAGCGCTTATCTGTTACCATTATACCGCATTTGTATATAAAAACAATAACTCTGTTTGAGAGAATTATTCTATTGTTGGTTGAATATCTTAATTCATTTGTAGGGCGGGGCTTGCTCCCCCTGTCTGCAAACAAAAAATTACAGTAATACAAAACGGCTGTAATTCAAAGAAAGGTTTTCATAAACCCAAACTTTAAATTGCAGCCGAAACTTTTGTAATTAAATATTGTTTCTTTTACGGCTTAATTCTCGCGATTGATATAGTGCTGTATATTGGGTGCTATGTTTTTTAAGATTTCTCTCGAACAATCAGGTTTTATCGGCACATTGGGTATCTCAGATAAATCAAACCATCTATATATCGCATTTTTGTTATCTTCAACTTCTCGTTCCCCCTCGAAGAACTCCAACGCATTGTTGTCATCCCTAAGTTGGTAGAAAAAAATGTATTGATGCCATGAATTTCCTTGCAACTCAAAGAAATTTTCAATTAAAGCGAGGAAGTTATCGATTTGTAAATCTACTCCAACCTCTTCTTTATATTCACGAAGAATAGCGTTATCGGTGGTTTCACCGAACTCTACCTTTCCGCCAACAAATGTCCAGTATTTATCTGTTTTCAGTTTGGATAAAAAAATCTTATTCTCTTTTATGCATATTCCATTCACGCGACAATTAAAACGTTTATTTCCATCATTAAATTGAATATCTTTCATATAAACCTACGAAATTATCCTTTCTTCGCTTTTACAATAATAAAATTCGGCTTTAAAAACTCTTTTGTAATGGTAGGTAACTTTTCAATTGCCCATTCTTCGGGAGTGGGCTCTTCTACTGTATCAATAATAAATCCCTTTTTCGCAAGAGTCGTAATTAAACTTCCCACCGTTCGGTGATATTTTATAACTCCGTCACATATCCAATTCATTTCGCGTTTTCCTTCCTGTCCGTAATTCGAAAAGGTGTAGGAGACGCGATTGCCGTTTTCGTCCTTATTCCAATGTCCGAGTCCGGTTACTGTAGCCGTCATTATGGGATGTTCCTGAGAAAAGAGAAGGCAGCCGTTATCGTTTAATAATGAATAAATATCAGCAGTAAGCTTTTCGAAATTCTCAATATAATGAAAGGCAAGGGAGCTGTATACAAGGTCAAATTTGTAGGGCAGGGAGGTAATATCCGTCATGCTCATATTGATATATTCAATTTTCTCGTGGGATGATTCACGCCTTGCCACTTCCAGCATCTTTTTGGAAATATCTATTCCAACTACCTTTTCGGCACCGAGCTTAATAAAATCCGTGCAGTTATGCCCGTAACCGCAACCGAGGTCAAGAACTGCTTTTCCCGTTACATCGGGAAGCAGGCGTTTCATTGCAGGTTGTTCTAACAGATCGTTAAGATTGGTTTCTCTGGCTCTGATAGCTTTGTACCCTTCAAAAAACTGTTCGTTATCAAAAATAATCTGATCTGCCACGTATGCCTCCTGCTATTTATCAATATGATTATCGATGTAATGTTTTACTGCCCAACTTTGAATTTCAAGATGCATTTTGTTTTCAACATCATCAATTGCAATCCATTCAAAGTTATGGTCTTTTTCTGTTGGTACACAGACTTTTTCAATAAGTTTTCCGCAGTAATAATGCTGAATAGGATGGAAATAGCCAACCTTGGGATGCAAAACATACATATCAGCACTGCAAATATGCTTATCTAAATGAACAAAAAATCCTGTTTCCTCAATACATTCTCTTTTTAAACACTCTTCAAGGCTTTCGTTATCGTCAATTCCTCCGCCGGGAAGAAAATATCCTTGAGGGTCACGTATAACGGCAAGCCTATTATCTTCAATACAAATTAGATAAGCACCTATCCTGTCGTAATAAGAAACATCTTTATGCTTTGTTCCAAAAGTTTTAAAGATTATTTCATTTGAACTATTAGTCATTCAAACCTCCTGAAAATCATTGAAACGTATCACTTTCACTTGAAACAAAAAAGTCATCAACTGAGCAATCGAGAATTTCTGCAAGATCTGAGAGAAGAAATACATCGGGGTAGTTCATATCCCGCTCCCACTTGCTGACAGCCTGTGCCGAAACTCCCAGTAAACTTCCGAATCGCGCCTGAGAGATTCCTTTTTTTCGTCGGTATTCTTTGATCTTTTCTGAAATGCGTATTCTTTTCATCGTAAAACTTTTCCTTTTTCTTGTCTTTTTAGGACGGTGCCGCGGAAAATAAAAAAGCACCCATATGGGTGCGAAGGACGCAAGTCCGATAAAAAAGCACCCTTTCGGATGCAATCAACTTTAATGGGCTGTCAAAAGAAATTGACAGGGGCGAAGTTTATGACATCCGATCTGAATATGTATACTGTTGTCATGCTTTTCGCCTCCTTTTGTTGAAATTTGTGAATAGATTTTACCATAACAAAAATGCCGTGTCAACCTATAAAAGGAAATTCCCCTAAACCATTGGTTTAAGGGAATGAAATGTTAATTTTTAAATCGCTACATGCTTCTTCTTCGGTGTTTTTGAAATGACGGCTTCAAGTCGAATAATAAAAGATAATAAAACGGCAGAGATATTGTATTGTATCACTGCCGTTTTTGTGTTATAATTGGACTAATAATAAGGTGCCTCCCGAAAGGAGACATATATGAGTATTTCGCCCGATGTGTTTGTAAAACAAATGCGAAACTTGAGACGTTTTTACTTGATTTTGAGAAAGGGCTTATTTATGACAAGAAACAATATTTTGGCATCTGTTCTATATGAAACAGCGGTTGGTTTAAAAAATCAAGAATTTAATAAGTTAATTTGGAAGCGTAATCGTGATAAATTGGTTGTTTCACTTACTGCAATGCAGTTTCTAACAAGCTGTTTGAGTATGAAAAGCATTTCTCTTTCACAAGCAGAAATAATCATTTCGATATTAAATGATACTTACAATTTTGATACTAATGAATTTGGTGACTCTTTGAAAGAGGCATGTGATGATGCGAATTACTCGGTTGAATACGAAGAATTGTTATTTCAAATGCAGTTGATTTTATCTGAGTGCGTTAATTGTGTAATACAAAAAAGAGAAGGGTATATAAATGCAGTCAGTCAGTATATAAAAGCATTTCATAATTTACCAAGAGCTTTTTTATCTATAACTGATAGGTCAAAGATTTCCCCCAATGATGCTATTGAGTATTCAAAATTATACTTAAAAATCGACTAAAAAATCAACCTATATGCTTAGAAGGGAGATAAATATGGAACAGAGTAAAATAGAAAAGCTTATATGTGATAATAATTTTTCATATTCACATCCATATTTTTATAACAATCCTTTTGCACTGAGATGTGAGCTTGGGATTGGGGATGATTTGGAGTATATTTCCAATGCAAATAAGCGAGCCAATGAAATATACGATATATTATGTCCCTTCGGTGCTGATGCAATAATTTTCAATTATTGGGTATGCGATTATTCAGAGTGCGGATCTGCCGAAGAAGATGAAATTGACAATAATATCAGTTACAGTATTGAATGGGAAACGAAACAACTGAAATTTCTTTTGGAAAACCAAAACAAATACAGACATCATACGGTAAGAAATTTGGAAACGTATGACGATTCTGATGATGAATCCGAAGGAAAGCAAAGCAGAAATCGTATTATATGTTATCGCGATGAAAAAGAATTTGATCATAAGAAATTTATAAATAATTCAATAACCAACGTTGGCTTTGATTTAAGCTTTGTATCGTTTCAAAACGAATGTATTTTGTCGATTTACGACGATAGGGGCTGTGATATTGTCTTTGCCACCCACGAAAAAATGAAAGAATTTTACCCCAAACTCAGACCATATTTTCTATCCTATGATATAGAAGAGATGGAAAAGCGATTTAACGAATAATAAACAAAACCCCGACAGAATGTCGGGGTTTTAAAATTTAATTACTGCTGAAATCTTTTACTTGCTCTTTCCTCTGTGCGAAGGAGGGTGCAGGAGCCTTTTCCGTTTGTTATTTCTCGGATAAGGTTTGTCAGCTCCTCGCCGCGGTCGGCTTCGATTGCGGCGGTGACGGAAACGCCCTCGCCGAATTCCGTATTATCCTCGGAAACCTCGATTGCCTTTAGCTGAACCGTAAGGCGCTGATACTCGGAATAGGAGCA
>JAZTXZ010000052.1:0-8674 GCA_045636685.1 Candidatus Avispirillum sp.
TGCAATTTTTGCATCAGCCTTTTATTATTAGTCGATAACCTCGATTACGGAGTTGTCTGCGATGTCTGCAGTCTTAACGAAGAACTTGTCTGTCTTCATAAGAGAGTCGTACTCGCCGCAAACCTCAACACCGTTGATCTTTACAGTACGCTTAGCATTACCTGCGTTTGTGTACTTAACAGTAATGGGATGGCCCTTTACTGTGATATCGAGAGTTGCGCCTGTTGTAGGCATTGTAGCGGGCATCTGGAGGCAAAGTCCGTCAAGAGTAGGCATAATACCGAAGCCGAACTTGATAAGGCTCTTGATAAGAACTGTGCCGCTTCCTGTGTACCAGTCACCCATGGAGTCGCCTTCCATCTCGTACTCTTCGCTGGAGCAGTAGGAGTTGGGCATTGCGAAGGATGTCATTGTGCAGTTCTCATGGGAGATAACTGCAGACTTTTCCATTTCTGTCCAAGCCTTTGCAGACTCACCGAGAGAGAAGAGAGCCATGATAGCGAACATAGATGCGTGAACGTATGCTGCATTGTTTTCATATGTACCGTCTGTGATGCCTGCGATTCTACCTGCCTCAAACTTGAGGGAAGGGGGGAATGCAACGTCAAATGTCTTGATACCGTAGATGGAATCAACAGCTGCGAAGTTCTCGAGAACTTCCTTTGCGAGGGTAGGATCGTTGTTGATCATACCGGAAAGCACCCAGAAGGAGTTTGCAGTTGTACTTCTTCTTGCAACGCCGTCTGCATCGTTCCAGGAGCCGAGCTTATAGGAGATCTTATCGCCCCAGCCATGGATGATTCTGCGCTCGCCCTCATCGTTTACGTCGATAGCATACTTGAAGAGACCCTCCTCAAGCTCCTTTGCAGTCTTTGCATAAAGCTCGAGCTTTTCAGTATACTTACCGAGTCTTGTGAGAAGCTCTGTCATCTCGCGGAGGTTCTGATAAAGCTGGAGGGAAGCCATAACGGTAACGCCGCTACCGAATCTCTTGTTCTTGTCAAGGGGCTTGCCGAGACCGTCGATAGCATCGTTCCAGTCACCTGTGAGAGCTCTGAGGCAGTTTGTGTTATATTCACGGTCAAGGTTTCTGATAAGGAAGTCCATGATCTTGACCATATGATCGAGAACGCTGTCACGGATGTCGCTCTTTCTTTCGATCCATGTGTTCTCCTCGTTTGCTACGTAGTAGGAGCACTCCTCGTCAAGGATGGAGTAGTCGTCTGTGTAGCAGAGGTATGTGTAGATAGTAGAGATAACCCAAACACCCTGGTCGATATACATACGGAGGTCCATATCGGGAATCATATCAGGTGTTGCGGGGAGAGAGAACTGTCTGGGAGGTCTGCCGTCCTCAAGGATATAGTTGAGGGCTGTGATGATCTTTTCGCGGCTTTCCTTTGTATGCCAGATGAGAGAGGATTCAAGCTGCTGGAATACGTCGCGGATACCGATGTGGGGACCTGCATAGTTCTTACCGAGAGCGCAGAAGCTAACCTGCTTCTGAACGTTACGGATGAAGCGGTTGAGAACCTTTGCACGGATAGAGCCGTTCCAGTCGGAGAAGTTAACAACCATCTTGTCGAACTCGTGAAGCTCCTTTTCCTCAGCAGCGGCAAGAGCTGCGTCGATTGCATCGAGATCGATGGGGGCGTCTACTGCAGCCTCTGCATCAGCTCGGTTGTGATAGTAGGAAAGATCATACTCACGGCGGATAGCCTCACCTGCGGGAAGATCGTAGTGAACGATGTCTGCCGCCATGGGGATATCTGTTGTGTTTGCCTTTGTGTGCTCCTTCTTGAACTCACCTGCTCTGAGAGCCTCAGCATTTGTGAGACCGCGGCCCTTAGCGCCGAGGAAGTCAGACTTTGCAACTGTATGATACTCATCAGTGATGAAATCAGAGTCGTCCTTGATATTGATAACGAGAGAATCGTCATAGCTGCGGAGCATATAAGCGCCGGAGGGATACTTAGCTCCATACTTTGTCATTCTGTCCCAGAATGCTTCAACCTCAGCAAAGCGGAGGATCGCCTCGATGGAGGATGCCATGTAGAAGGGAACAGTCTCCTCTGTCTTGTTGATAGCAACGTAGGAGAAGTGGATATGCTTGTCAGCACTAACGTGGAGACGTACTGCAAATGTTACGTTGTCAGTATCTGCAATGTAGTATGCACATCTGTAGGAATATACAACGTATCTGTCGACCTTGAGGGGCTCGAAAAGCTGACGGTTTGAGCCGAGAACGGAAACAGGGAAGAACTCGCCGTTTTCAAGGGGAATACCTGCAAAAAATCCGATGGAGGGATCCTCTGCAAAGTTTACAGTCTTGAAAATGGAGAAGGTAGACTCGCAGGCATCAATATAGCCGGAGCTCTTTGCCCATACAACAAGTCCGTCTGCATCGTAAGGATAGCGGCTTTCACCCTTTTCTCTTTCGCAGCAGAGAATATCGTTTTCGTTGAGATAGAAAGAGTTCTGAGGGAGCTTTTTGTCGGGATCGGGATTTTCTTTTAATTCCTTGATCTGGATAAGAAGCTGTTTGATTTTTTCGTTAAGAGTCATATGTTAACTCCTTTCTGAATTGTTATGCTATAATACTACCATATTTTATCTCTGTCTTCAAGGGAACTATTGATTTTTATCGTAAAATTGTGTAATATTTAAGTATAAATATACTAATGGAGCAGAATATGAAAAAAATTCTGACAGCAAGGCAGATGAAGGAATGTGATCATTCTGCTATTGCCCACGGTACTCCTTCTGCTGTCCTTATGCAGAGAGCAGGAAATGCTGTTTACGAAGCACTTATTTCAAATTTTGACGTTTCTAATACTCTCATTGTATGCGGAAGCGGAAATAACGGCGGGGACGGATTTATCGTTGCACTATGCTTGAAAAGAGCAGGATATAGCTGTGAGATATGGTATGTAGGTGCGGGTCATGCAATGACTGAGGAAACAGAACGAAGATATTATGAAGCTGTTGACGAGGGGATCCCTTTTGTTGAAGACCCTCATATGGAAGAATACACAGCTATTGTGGATGCTATCTTTGGTATCGGTCTTTCTTCCGATCCCGGAGAAGTATCTGCTATGGCTATTGAAATGATAAACAACAGTCTCGTACCTGTAATTTCAGTAGATATCCCTTCCGGTATTTCTTCTGATACGGGACATGCTTATTCTCCCTTTGTCCGTGCAGACATGACTGTTACCATGGAGGCATATAAAAGAGGTCACTCACTGTTTGAAGGTATTGATGCATCCGGAAAAATCATTTGTGCTGATCTCGGCATAGATACTTCATATGCAAAAGATGCCGATGATATTATACCATTTTCTATTACAAATAAAGACCTTTCACTTATTCCGCGCAGGAGAAGAGATTCTCATAAGGGGGATTTTGGCAGAATACTTGTGATCGGCGGTAGCATAGGCATGTGCGGTGCGGCTTTCCTTTCGGCCTTTGCGGCATATAGATCGGGAGCGGGTATTGTCGAAATCTATACACCCGAAGCAAACAGAGCTGTGATGCAGACTCTTTTGCCCGAAGCTATAGTTACATCCTATTCCGATGTTATTCCCGATATATCACAGCTGATAACGGTAATCGAACGGGCATCTGTTATCGTAATAGGCCCCGGACTCGGTACTGATGAGCGCTCTCGATATATTGTCAGAAAAACATTTGAGCTTACAGATGCACCGATCATTGTTGATGCTGATGCTTTAAATATTACTGCATCTGACTCTCTTGATTTTCCTACTGATGTTCCTGTTATTGTAACACCTCATCCCGGTGAGCTTTCGAGACTCACGAAAAAGAGTATAAGAGATCTTTCGAATAACACATGGAAAAATTCAATGAGTTATGCAAAGGAAAATGATGTAATTTGCGTTTCCAAATTTGCAAGAACTGTAATAACTGACGGTGAGAGATTATTTGTAAATATGTCCGGAGGACCTTCTCTTTCCAAAGGGGGCAGCGGAGACGTTTTAACGGGAATTATTGCAGGTATGCTTGCCTGCGGTCTTTCTCCCATAGATGCTGCTGCCATTGGTGTTTATGTTCACGGATGTGCCGGTGATATAGCTGCGCAGGAAATGGGAGACTATTCGCCGTTGGCAAGAGATGTAATTAATTCTATCCCAAAAGTTTTAAAGAATGCGGGCGGACACGAACAATGGCAATAAAAACAAATGCAATGCGTATACTTGATGCGAAAAAGATATTCTATAAGCATTATGAATACGATCCCGAAATAACAGACGGAGTTATGGTGGCCTCCCTTGTGGGTCAGCCCCGTGAAAAGGTTTTCAAGACCCTTGTAACAGTGGCAGCATCAAAGGCAAACTACGTTTTCGTCATTCCCGTGGGCGAGACTCTTGATCTCAAAAAGGCGGCAAAGTGTGTTTGCGAAAAATCCCTTGCAATGATAAAGCAAAAGGAGCTTTTGCCCCTGACCGGCTATATCCACGGAGGATGCTCTCCCGTTGGCATGAAAAAGCAGTTTAAAACTGTTTTCCATGAAACTGCAAAGGAGCAGGAAAGCATATGCGTTTCCGCAGGGCAGAGAGGCAATCAGATAGATGTTTCCGTTAAGGAGCTGACAGGCCTTGTGCGCGCGGAATTTGCCGATATTATCGTCTGAAAATTCTGTAAACAAAAAATGAACTCGGCGAAATTCGTTGACAGTAATTGGAAATAAATATATAATATGAAGTATAAAATGCCCCCGTATGGGGGCTACTTCTTATTGTAAACATGGAGGTAGAAATTTGAAAAAGGATAAGAAAGGAGAGCAAGTCAAGCTGATGGCTTATCTCAAGCCATATTGGCTATTCTGTGTTCTTTCCCCTATACTTATGGCGGGCGAGGTTATTATAGACCTGTTCCAGCCTAAGCTTATGTCCCAGATAGTTGATGAAAGTATTTCCGGAAAGCCTTTCGCAGAGATCATGCCCACCGTTATCTGGACAGGCATTCTTATGCTTCTTCTTGTAGCGATCGGCGGCTTTTGCGGATCTCTCAGCGCATGGACTGCAGGTGTTGCAAGTGAACGATTTGGTGATGACCTGAGACGTGACGGATTTAATAAGGTTATGTCTCTCTCTCTTCAGCAGACGGATAAATTTACAACAGGCTCTCTTGTTACAAGACTTACCAATGACATAGTAGCACTCCGAGATCTTGTAATGACAGTACTCCGTCTTCTTATAAGAGCGCCCCTGTTCCTCATCGGTGGTCTTATCATGTGTCTTACTCTTGACGTTAATTTCGGATACGTGCTTCTTGCATCTATTCCCGTTCAGCTCGTAATCGTAGCTATTATGATCAAGTATTCTCATCCTATTTTCTCAAAGGTGCAGAAGAAGCTTGATAACGTTAACTCCGTTGTTCAGGAAAATGTAAGCGGTGCGAGAGTTGTTAAGGCATACACAAACGAAGAGCTTGAAATCGAGCGCTTTGACCGTGCTAATACTGATTACCGCAATACAAACCTTAAGGTTCTTCGCCTTTTTGCTCTTGTAATGCCCGTTCTTATGATAGTTATGAACCTTGCTGTAATTGCAATCATTCTTATCGGCGGCTACCGTGCAGAGGCTCAGGCCCTTAACGTAGGTGACGTAATGGCGGCTACACAGTATATCACAAGAGTTCTTTTCTCCATCATGATGGTTTCCCATATTTTCCAGCAGGCTTCCCGCGCACAGGCTTCTGCAGGCCGTGTACGTGAGATACTTGAGTGTGAGCCCGTTATCAAGGACGGAAACATTACTGAAGCTGATGAAAAGGGAACTGTCCGTTTTGAAAATGTTAGCTTTGCTTATCCCGAGTCAAGCGGTGTTGAGGTTCTTTCAAATATCAGTTTCGAGATCAAAAAGGGAGAAACTGTTGCTGTTATCGGATCAACCGGATGCGGTAAAACATCCCTTGTCAGCCTTATCCCACGTTTCTACGACACAACCACCGGTGATGTTTACGTTGACGGTGTTAACGTAAAAGACTGGGATACAGAGGCTCTCAGAAGAAAGATAAGCTTTGTTCTTCAGAAGAGTGAGCTTTTCTCAGGTACTGTTAAGGACAATATTATGATCGGTAGCGAGAACGCAACTGATGAAGAGGTTCTTCGCGCAGCAGAAATTGCTCAGGCAGATTCCTTCGTTTCCAAGATGCCCAATAAATATTATACCTTTGTTGCCGAAAAGGGCGCATCTCTTTCCGGTGGACAGAAGCAGAGAATCGCTATTGCACGCGGTGTGCTTCGCCGTCCTGAGATCATTATCTTTGATGACAGTACATCTGCTCTTGACCTTTCCACAGAAGCAAAGGTTCAGCAGGGCCTTCGTGAAAATCTCGAGGGAACTACTGTTATTATGATAGCTCAGCGTATAGCCAGCGTTATGAAGGCAGACAGAATTGCCGTTATTGAAAACGGTACCCTCGTTGCTTTTGATAATCATGATAATCTTATGAAGTCCTGCGATACCTATAAGGATATCTACGCATCTCAGATGAAGGGAGGCAATGATATTAATGAGTAACATTTACGATAAGGATTCCGTTCAGGAGAGAATGGGTACTCCCTCAGCTCCTGAAAAGGGCGATTTTAAGATGCCCGCTCCCGGCCAGGGTCCTAAGCCTCAGTCTCTTCCCATGGGCCCCAGAAGAGGTGGCCCCGGTGGTCCTCACGGCGGTATGCCCGCTGAAAAGCCTAAAAATATCAAGGCTACAGTATTTAAGCTTTTTAAGTATATCAGCAAATGTCGCTTCCATCTTATCGGTCTTGTTATCATAATGCTTATAACGACCGCGCTCTCCCTTGCAGGTCCCGCACTTCAGGGTAGTGCTATCAATACTATCGGTGATATTGTAGCTAAGAAGGAAGGCGCATTCGATACTCTTATAAAGACCCTTATGCTTATGGCCGGTGTATATATCTGCTCCTCGCTTTTCACGTGGATTCAGGGACTTCTTTCAGCAAAGGTTTCCCAAACAACAGTATATACCCTTAGAAGAGATCTTTTTAAGAAGATATCATATCTTCCCATTAAGTACACAGATACCCACGCCCACGGCGACCTTATGAGCCGTATGACAAACGACGTTGATAACATCTCAACAACCGTTTCTCAGTCCATCACATCCCTTATATCAAGCGTTCTTACTCTTTTTGGATCTCTGTTCATGATCATCTGGTTCAGCCGTAAATGCCTTATAATGGCTGTAGTTACTGTTTGCACCATTCCCCTTACTATATTTGCAACAACAATTCTCACAAAGCGCATGAGCAAGTACTTCGTCAGAAGACAGCGACTTCTCGGTGAGCTTAACGGACAGGTTGAGGAAATGGTAACAGGTTATAAGACCGTTATGGCTTACAGCAGAGAGGATATCGAATGCGAGAAGTTTGCAGGGATCAGTGATAAGCTTTCCAAGGTTGGCATAAAGGCTGCTGTATGGAGCGGACTTATGGGACCTGTAAACAACTTTATCAATAACCTGAATTACCTTCTCGTAGTTGCATGCGGCGCGCTTTTTGTTTCCATGGGCGCACTTCTTCCCGGTAGCATTCAGTCTATCATGCAGTATGCAAAGCAGTTCTCAATGCCTCTCAGCCAGCTTGCCAACGAGTATACCAATATTCTGACAGCAGTTGCCGGTGCAGAAAGAGTTTTTGAGGTTCTTGAAAGCCCTGATGAGGTAGACGAGGGAACAGGTCATCTTGACATTGATAATGTTCGTGGCCATATTGAATTCAAAAACATCGATTTCTCCTATGTCCCCGAAAAGCAGGTACTCTTTGACTTTAATCTTTCTGTTAAGGCGGGTCAGAAGATTGCCATCGTTGGTGCTACAGGAAGCGGAAAAACAACTGTTGTAAATCTTCTCACAAGATTTTACGATCAGGACAGCGGTTCGATCCTTCTTGATGGAATCGATATACGCGATATTCCTAAAAATGAGCTTCGTTCTTATATCGCCATAGTTCTTCAGGATACAGTTCTTTTCAGCGATACCATTGACGCTAATATCAGATACGGTAACAGCGAGGCCACTGATGAAGAGGTTAAGGCTGCGGCTAAGACTGCAAATGCACACAGCTTTATCAGACATCTGCCCGACGGCTATAATACAGTTCTTTCCGAGTCCGGAAGCAACCTCAGCCAGGGTCAGCGCCAGCTTCTTTCAATTGCACGTGCAGTTCTTGCAGACCCAAAGATCCTCATTCTTGACGAGGCTACAAGCTCTGTAGATACCCGAACCGAGATGCATATTCAGTCCGCAATGTTCGCTCTCATGAAGGGAAGAACAAGCCTTATTATCGCTCACCGACTTTCTACTATTATTGATGCCGACGTAATCGTAGTTATGCGTGACGGCAGAGTCGTTGAAAGCGGAAGCCACAATGAGCTTTTGAAAAAGGGCGGAGAATACAGCGCACTTTATAAAAACCAATTTGCAGGATTTGCGACATAATTTTAATTTAAATAAACCGCTGAGTACTCCTCAGCGGTTTATTTCATAAAAAAAGAAAAAACGAAAATATTTTTCATTTTTTTCAAAAAAGGTGTTGACAAAAGGGAATAGGTTTAGTATAATAGCAAGGCAGTCAGCGAAAGGCTGTATGCGAGAGTGGCGGAACTGGCAGACGCGCACGTTTGAGGGG
>JAZTXZ010000053.1:0-13187 GCA_045636685.1 Candidatus Avispirillum sp.
AGTGCGATTGCGGTTGCCACGATCACCACGAGCATCATCACCATCACCACGATGAAGAGTGCGATTGCGGTTGCCACGATCACCATGAGCATCATCACCATCACCACGATGAGGAGTGCGATTGCGGTTGCCACGATCACCACAAGCACCATCACCATCATCATGATGAAGAATGCTCCTGCGGCTGTCATGGCCACCACGGACACCACCACGCAGACGAGGTATTCACAAGCTGGGGTAAAGAAACGGCCCACCGCTACACTGAGGACGAGCTGAAGGCGGCTCTCCTTGCCATCGAAAACGAAGCTGAATACGGCATGGTGCTCCGCGCAAAGGGTATCGTCTGCGGCGAGGACTGCTGGTATCACTTCGACTACACACCCGGAGAAGCTGACGTAAGAGTCGGCGGCGCCTCCACCATCGGACGCCTTTGCGTTATCGGATCGGCAATCAACGAAGAGAAGCTCGCAGAGCTTTTCATATGAGGTAAGAAAAATGCAGGATACACCGGTATATCTTGTGACGGGCTTTCTTGAGTCCGGCAAGACTAAATTTGTTCAGGAAACTCTGCAGGATCCCCGCTTCGGCGAGGGAGAGCGAGTTCTCGTTATTGCTTGCGAAGAGGGCGAAGAGGAGCTTGACCCCTCTCTCTTTGCCACAAAGGATGTTTTCTATGAAGTGATTGAAGATGAGGAGGACATGAGCCCCGAAACCTTCATAAAGCTTCAGAAAAAGCACAACGCAACAAAGATAATCATTGAATACAACGGAATGTGGCAGCTTGGCAGCCTCTTTGAGAATGCTCCCGAAAACTGGATAATCGGCCAGAATATTCTCTTTTTCGATTCCGCAACCTTCCTTGCGTACAACGCGAACATGAGAAGCCTTGTTGTTGATAAGATACAGAACTCCGATATGATCATCTTCAACCGTATCACTCCCGTTATGGATCCCATGGATTTCCACAAGGTCGTTCGCGGTCTTTCCAGACAGACTACAATCATTTATGAAAATATAAACGGCGAGATCGCATACGATGAGATCGAGGATCCCCTGCCCTTTGATAAGGATGCAGACGTTATCGTTATTGAAGATAAGGACTACGCTCTCTTCTACCGCGATCTTTGCGAATGTATGCCCGATTATAACGGAAAGACCGTTCGTTTCAAGGCGCTGGTTGCAAACGATCCTTCTCTTGGAACAGGCACAATGCTTGTTGGCCGCCACGTTATGACATGCTGTGTTGACGACATTGCATACACTCCCGTTGTTTGCAAATGGTCGAAAACTGACAGCTGGAAGAGCTACGACTGGGTAGAAGTTGAAGGCCGAATTGAGATAAAGCGCCATAAGATGTACGAGGGCGAGGGCCCTGTGCTCATGGCAAAAAAGGTCATTTCCGCAAAGGCAGCAGAGCCTCCCGTGGCTACATTTTATTAATAACATTAAATGGCTGTCGCACAATTTAATATGATATAAAAAATTACGCTTCGATTTGAAGCGGAATTTTTAATTTTGCGATATTTATTATGACAGTATTAAATGAATTTTTCAAAATTGAACGCATTATCGAAATCAAGTCAACAACGGTTGGATTCTATGTTTTCTCAGTTTTCCAGCGCTTCCGCAATACGACTGTCAAAGCCTCTTGAATGAAGCAGGTTCATCTGGTCGATACATGCCTTTACCGTATGCTCATTTGCGCTTCCGTGCATCTTGATAACCGTTTTCTTTGTGCCGAGGAATGTTGCGCCGCCGTTGGAATTAAAATCAAAACGATAGCTGAACTGAGCTCTGAGCTCCTCCAGAAGCTCTTCGCAAACGCCGTACTTTTTACAAAGTGCTTCGCTTACTGCATGGCCATACTTACCTACAGCCTCCGCATTTTTGAGGAGCAGATTGCCTGCATATCCATCGCAGACGATAACTTCGGCTTCTCCCGAGAAAAGATCGTTTCCTTCAAGGTTTCCAACGAAATTAAGGGGAAGCTCCTTTATCATGCCGTATGCCTCCTTGAGGACGGCATTTCCCTTTCCCTCCTCACGGCCAACAGACATGAGAGCAACTCGGGGCTCTTCCATTTTATACATACTCTTTGCATATGCATTGCCGAGAAGAGCAAACTCCAAAAGATTCTTCGCCTTGCAATCAATATTTGCACCGCAATCCACGAGGCACACAAACTTTCCGTCCTCTATTACGGGAAGATTTGTTGAAAGGGCGGGCATTTTAAGACCTTTGACAAGGCCGAGGCGGAATATGGAGCCAACAAGCAGAGCACCTGTGCTTCCCGCAGAGAGAAGGCCAACAGTTTCGCTATCGTCTCTGAGCGTATCGAGAGCAAGGCCCATGGAAGAGTTTTCCTTTGCGCGCCCCTTGACGATATCTGCAGGGTTATCGGTGTTTTCAATGAGTACGTCTGTATGGATAACGCTAAAGCGCTCTTCTCCGATGCCTGCGCTTTCCATCTCGGCACGAACAGTTGCTTCGTCTCCTGCGAAAACGCAGAAAAGATCACTGTCTTCCTTCATTGCTATGGCCGCACCTCTGAGAATAACACCCTCGCCGCTGTCTGCGCCGTATATATCAATTACTACTTTCTTCATATTAATTCCTCATTCGATTGAGAATATAAAGCTGTAAACGTCCTGACCGCCGTTTACAAAACCGGTTTCTATATCGGGGTAGGCACCCTTCAGCTTTTCGCTGAGCTCTTCAACCTCAGCTTCGGTCACATCCTTGCCGCAAAACACGGTGATAACGCCCTTATCCTCAATGTTTTCAAGAGCCGCAAAAAGGGACATAGCACACCCAACTTTATTCTCACAGCATGAAAGGATATTATCGCTGTCAAGTCCGATATATTTCCCTGCCTTCACCTCAACGCCGTTCATCACAACATCTCTTGTGGCTGTTGTTACAAATCCGCTGTTTACGTCGGAAAGATAGGATGTCATGCCCTCCATAAGTGCTTCCACACTCTCTGCAGTATAATCAATCATGGAAAGGCAGGAATAGCACTCAGCAACAGACTTTGTCGGGATAACTCTCACGTCGCAATCCTTATACATTTCTGCAGCCTGACGTGCTGTAAGTACGATATTTGAATTATTGGGAAGAACTACTATATGCTGGGCGTTCAGGCTTTTAAAGACCTTTATAAAGTCCTCGGCGGAGGGGTTGTTTGTCTGTCCCCCTTCAACCGTGGCAGTAAGTCCGATCTCCTGAAAATACTTCTTGATTCCCTCGCCGGGGACCACAGCCACCGTTGCATATGGAACCTTCTTTTCGGGCTTTGCAGTTTCAGGCACGTTTGCCTCGGAATGCTGAACGGACATGTTCTCGATCTTCACAGTTATAAGTTCGCCATATTCTCTTGCCTTTGCGATTGCCGCCTCGGGAGTTTTTGTATGTACGTGGATCTTCACGATATCCCCGTCATGAACGCAGGCTACTGAATCGCCGATCCTGCAAAGATAATCCGTAAGGCAAGAAACATCAAAGGATTCAACATCGCACCTTACGCGCAGAAGCTGAAGAATAAACTCCGTGCAGTATCCATACTCAAACACAAAATCTGCGCCAAGATCCATATTGATATCTTTTTCTGCCATGGATGAAAGATCTGTCTCTCTTTTCACCTCTGTTCCGAGAAGGCATGCCTCCATTCCTCGAAAAATGGAAAGAACGCCGGCACCGCCCGAATCAACGACTCCTGCCTCTTTGAGCACGGGAAGAAGCTCGGGAGTATTCTTAAGAGACATCTCAAGCCTTGCGCAAAGTGCGCCGAAGCATTCTTCAAAGTCCTCAAAGCTATGGCAGTTTTCCGAGAGGAATTCTCCTGCTTCGCGAAGCACTGTGAGCATTGTGCCTTCAACAGGCTTTATGACCGCAGAATATGCACATTCCACTCCCATAGCGAAGATCTCTGAAAAATCACGAACAGAAAGGATCTCCTTTCCCTCGCATCCCTTCGCAAGTCCTCTTATAAACTGGGAAAGAATAACTCCGGAATTTCCGCGGGCAGTGAGAAGAGACTTCTTGGAAAAGCTCTTCATATAATCTGACACCGCCTCACCCTCGGGAGCCGCAATGCCGCCCTCAAGAGTTTTTGCCATATTTATTCCGGTATCACCATCGGGAACCGGAAAAACATTGAGAGCATTGATCCTTTCCTTCTCGTTTTCAAGATTTGAATATCCTGAAAGAAGAAGTTGACGCAATACTTTTGCATCTATAGTTTTTGTGGACATAAATAACCTTTCTTTATTAAGGTATTATCAGTTTCCTTCAACGGTAACTTCCTTGCCGAAGCAGAAGGGGATAATTGTTCCGGGGCCAACTGACGCGCCTACGATAGGTCCGATATGACCTATACAAACATCCTTGAAGGGACGGATAGCCAATATTTCGTCGCGAAGTGCTGTTGCCGCTTCAATATTATCGGCATGGGAAATATAAAGTGTTTCGCTTTCTGTGTTCTCTGCCGCCTCGCAAATGAGACGGGCGATCTCTTTTCTTGCAGCCTGGGCTCCCTTTACCTTCTTAAACGCATAATTCTGACCCTTGATATCGGAAAGGATAATAGGCTTTACTCCGAAAAGGTTACCGAAAAATGCGCTTGAAGCCTTAACTCTTCCCACGCGGCGAAGATACTCAAGGCTCTCAACAGTTCCGAACTGATTAGCCTTAAGTCTGTTATCATGGATCCACTGTACCACCTCAGCAGCACTGCTGCCCGCTTCCTTCATCTCACATGCCTTGACAGTGAGCATTCCCTGGCCGAGGGATGAGCAGAGAGAATCCACACAGTATATTTCCCTTTCGGGATACTCCTCTTTCAGCTCTCTTGCAACAAGATTTCCGAAATTAAAGGAGCCGGAAAGAGCAGAGGAACAGGAAATATAAACAATATCTTCCCCTGCATCAAGATGCTTTTTAAAAGTAGACACAGTCTCCTCACGGGTGATCTGAACTGTGCGTACATACTTTCCGCTTCTCATAAGATCATAAAACTCATGAGCGGAATGACTTTCCCAGTCAAGAGATGCAGGATATGTAACATCGTCTATGACATATCCCATTTTTATGTAATCAATACTGTATTTTTCACGGATCTCTTTTGAAAGATCGCAAGTGGAATCTGCAACTATAGAATATTTATTCATATCTGTACCTCTCTTTATTTCTGAGCAATAGATGCCATGAGTGCTTTTTCTTCAGTCATATCTGCGCTGATAGGCTTTCCCTGATAGAATGCCGCGCAAAGGCCGGGACCGATATTTGCTCCGCAGGCCATGCCTACGGTGTTCATTATGATTTCCTTAGGATGGAACTCATTTTCGATCATAGAACGAAGCTTTTCTGCAGCCTCAGGACGGTTCGAATGGGCAACGAAGATAATCTGATCCTCCGGGTCGACGATAGTGCCTTTCATATATTTGATGACAGCATCGAGAGCCGCTTTCTTTCCCTTAAACTTTGCAAGAACCTCGGAAACACCGCGTTCATTGAAATCCGCCATGGGATTTACTCCCACAAGAGAGCCAAAGAAGGCCTTAACATTTGAAATTCTTCCTGTTCTTACAAGGAAGAAAAGATCGTCCATAGGGCCCATCTGATGAATACAGTGCTTTTTCTCTTCAATAAATGCGGCAACCTCATCGATAGTTGCGCCATCCGCCTTCTTTTCGCAGGCGAGAATAACGAGAAGGGAAAGAGCTGTGGAATATCTGAGAGAATCGATACAGTAGATCTTTCTCTCGTGATATTTTGCCTGCATATCGTCTGCCGCCTTTTTGCAGTATCCGTAAGTTGAGGAAATTCCGGAGGAAAGAGTTATATTGATAACGTCAATACCCTGAGACAGATACTTTTCAAACATTTCGGATGCCTCGGCAATGCCCACACCCGCAGTTTTATATATGGCCTTATCCTCTGCCATTGTGCGGAAATATTCTTCAGCGGATATGGACTCAAAATCAAGATCGCAGGCCTCATCGTGCCCGTCAGGGAAGGTTATATGACCGCGGAGATATTCGGGAATACCAAATCTCTCTCTGAGCTCCTTTGTCAGATCACAGGATGCATCGGGAATAATAACAAAATCTGCCATGTTATCCTCCTATGTTACAAAAATAAAAAATGTATAATAGTACAGAATAATATTATCATAATACCTGCTTTTTTTCAACAAAAAAACTCATATTTTTCAAAAAAAGAGTGGTAATGAAGAGATATTTTGCTATAATATAATGTAACTCAAAAAATGCAAATACTAAAGGAGCTGCTCCAAATGATATATACTGCATGCGCTCTCAGCACCGGTAACATCATCGCCATCGTTACCACCGTTATCGTTCTTAATATAGTCGGCGCTTTTCTCTTTCTTCTCTACGTTGCAAAAAGAGTTTTTGACGGAACTCTCGTTCGCGAAAATGATAACTGGGGATATCAGTGCTCTTGCCCCGAAGACTCCGAGCAGATGAAAATGTGGGAAGAGGGCGTTGCGTGGGCTGAGGAAAATAAGGACAGAATGACAGAAGTGGATATTCAGAGCCGCGACGGCCTTTCTCTCCACGGACAGTTTTACGATTTCGGAAGTGAAAACGCCGTTATCTTCCTCCCCGGCCGATGCGAATGCCTTCTCTACTCCTGTTATTTTGCAAAGCCCTGGGCAGAAATGGGATTTTCCGTTCTGGCCATCGATGTTCGCTGCCACGGCAAGAGCGAGGGAAAATATTCCACCATCGGCAAATACGAAGGAATGGACGCCGAGGACTGGGCAAAATTCCTTCATGAAGTCTACGGTATCAAAAACGTTTGGTTCCACGGTATCTGTCTCGGTTGCGCCGCCGCATACGTTGCCATGAGCCGCCCCGACAGCCCCGAATATATCCGCGGCATGGTTGCCGAGGGCCCTTACGTTACCTTCCGCGAAACATACAAGCAGCATCTTATTCAGAAGAAGAAGCCTGTATGGCCTCTCGTTGATCTTATTATGCTCCGCGTAAAGCGCAAAACAGGCGTTGATTACAAAACAGTCTCCCCGATAAAGTTTGCAGAGAGCTACGACAGACACATTCTCTACATTTTCGGCGAAAAGGACCAGTTCTCCCTGCCCAAAATGAGCAAAAAGCTTTTTGAGGCTACAAAGAGCGATACTAAAAAGATCGTCTGGCTTCCCCGCGGCACCCACTCTCACCTGAGAGTAAATAACGAAAAAGAATACGACAATGCTATAAAAGAGTATATTGCCCATGGAAAATAAAAGAAAATACGCTGTTTTCAGCATGGACGTTGAAGATTTTGCAGATGCAGGTTGCCTTGTTATGAGAGGTATCAATCCGGATAACGATGTTTCCGACGGTGTTGATGAATATATCTCGATCCTTGAGCGCCACGGTATTAAAGCAACTCTTTTCACACTGAAGACAACAGCAGAAAAAATTGAAGAAAAACTTAAAATGTATTCCGAAAGAGGTCACTCCGTTGCTGTACACGGATATGACCATACGCCCTTGAATTACCTTGATGCAGATGAATTTAAATCAGGCATAAAAAAAGCAAAAGAATACTTTGAAAAACTCCTTGGCAAAGAAATCACAGGATACCGCGCTCCCTTTTTCAGTATGGATAATGAAAAGATCGAAGTTTTGAAGGAGCTGGGCTTCAAATACGATTCCTCAAGCCACGATTTTACAAAAAACTATTTGAAGGGAAAGCTTATCAAGGGCGGTTTTAATCTCACAGATCATGAAAGATTTCTTTCCGGTGCTTCCCATAAGGACGGTTTTTTCGAGTTTAGTCTTTCCTGCGAAAACATTCTCGGATGCTCATATCCCGTTTCCGGCGGAGGATATGTTCGTCTTTGCCCCTGGCCCCTTGTTAAAAACGGGCTTAGACGGTATATCAGAAAGAACGACTTTTACGTTTTCTATCTCCATCCGTTTGAGCTTTCAAACAATTGCCCCAAAGATATTTCCGGAATCCCCGCTGCAGAAAAGCATTATCTTAACGGCGGCATAAAAAGCTACGGGCGAAAGATAGAAAAGATAATATCTATGCTGAAAAGAGAAGGCTACGAGTTTGTAACCTTCGATGAGCTTTGCGAATTAAAGCTCTCTGAAAAAGAGACCTGCCTTTTATGAAAATCAAAGCTAAAAACATAGCATTGACAGGGCTTATGGCAGCTGTCATCTGCGTTATTTCAGTCTGGCAGATACCGCTTCCCTTTGGAGTTCCCATGACATTTCAGACCTTTGCCGTATCCCTCTCGGGATATATACTGGGAAAGCTTCGCGGTACTGCCGCAACGTTTACCTACGCTTTTCTCGGAGCTATAGGTCTTCCCCTTTTTACGGGATTTCAGGGAGGACTTTCAGTACTTCTCGGCCCCAGCGGAGGGTTTATTACAGGATTTCTCATCCTTTCCCTTCTCTGCGGATTCGGTGCCGGAAAAAAAGCTTATTTGGGAATTCTTTTCGGCATCACAGGACTTGCTCTTTGCCATATCATAGGCATTTTTCACTTTTCCATTGTCCAGCATACGCCAATTGCTGCGTCTGCCGTTGCAGTTTCTCTCCCGTATTTTATCAAGGACATCATCCTTACAACGACAGCCTATTTCATATCTATTCCAATAAGAAAAAACATTTCTATTTCATGAGGTACTTATGTACAGATTTAATTGCGATTATCTTGAAGGCGCGCATGAGAATATTATCCGCCGTCTTACAGAAACAAACCTTTGCCAGACTCCCGGATACGGCGCCGATGAGATAACCCTTTCAGCTAAAGAAAAGATCAAGACATCCTGTAACTGCCCCGACGGAGAGGTATATTTCCTCGTTGGAGGCACACAGGCAAACTATACGGTTCTCGACTCTATCCTGCGCGGATACGAGGGAGTCCTCGCCGCAGATACAGGCCACATCAGTGTTCACGAAGCAGGTGCTATCGAATACTCCGGCCATAAGGTAATAACAGTACCTGAAAAAAACGGTAAGCTTGACCCGAAAGATGCAGAAAAATATCTTGAAAGCTTTTATGCCGATGCTACCAACACTCACATGGTACGCCCAGGCGCTATATATATTTCTCATCCCTCGGAATACGGCACTCTCTACACCGAAAAAGAGCTCCGCGCCCTTCGCCGCATATGCGACACTTACGGCATGCGTCTTTTCCTTGACGGTGCACGTCTCGGATACGGACTTGCATCCCCCGATACCGATGTTGACCTTCCCTTGATCGCCGAGTGCTGCGATGTATTCTATATCGGCGGAACGAAGGTCGGCGCCCTTTTCGGAGAGACTGTGGTTTTCACAAAAAAAGAGCTCTCCCCCCATTTCTTCACAGAGATAAAGCAGCACGGCGCTCTCCTTGCAAAGGGAAGAATGCTGGGCATTCAGTTTGACGAGCTTTTCACCGATGGGCTTTACGAGAAAATTGCCTGCCACGCAGTATCCCTTGCTCTGAAAATCAGAAATGCCTTTATTGAAAAAGGATACACGCCCTATAACGATTCAAAAACCAACCAGCAGTTCTTTATCATACCAGAAAAGAAGCTCTCCGAGCTTCTTGAAAAGGTCGTTATCGACGACTGGGGCCCCATGGGCGAGAATAGCCGCCTTGTTCGCATAACCGCGAGCTGGGCAACCACAGAAGAGGCTGTTGATTATCTTATCAGCATAATATAAATATCGCTCCCGTCAAAAAATGACGGGAGCTTTTCGCTTTT
Source organism: Candidatus Avispirillum sp. (assembly GCA_045636685.1). Taxonomy (GTDB): domain Bacteria; phylum Bacillota; class Clostridia; order Oscillospirales; family CAG-272; genus Avispirillum. The sequence goes on from JAZTXZ010000053.1 coordinate 9,743, forward strand.
GCCTCAAATCCGGGTTTATAGGGGAGTTTTATACTGCAATTTGATAGGAAAAAGAAGGGACACAGTCAAGTGCTTCCCCCTCAGATCGGGGGAAGGACTTACAATGTTCACCTTAAACTCACCGATAAACCCGAATTTATTTTTTCTCGTAAATTTGATGAACGTATCTTTTCTATTTTATTTAAATGTACCTTTTCTTTCCTATAGACATTTAATTTGTTTTATGATATCATATAGAATATGAAAATATGTCGAAAGAAGGGTAAATATGGATCTGCAAAAGAAAAAGCTTTTTCCAAAAGTTTTAAAAATCCTTTCCCTCGCCCTTGTTTTACATGTTCTTTTCTCCTTTTTCATAACAAAAGTAATATACGACTCGGTATTCAGCAGATACGATTCCGAAAGCACTGACTACACTGAGGGGCTTACAGAAGAGGTCTCCTTCCTTTCGGGAGAAAGCCGCCTTTACGGTCAGCTTTACGACAGCCCCGGAAACAGCCTTGTTATCATCGCTCAGGGGATTAATTCTCATTCCTCAAGCTTTGCTCCCTGGATAGATCACTTTCTTGAAAAAGAACGGGATGTATTTATATTCGATATGACAGGCTCCTGCAAAAGCGAGGGTGACAGCGCTATAGGCTTCTCGCAGGCTGTACTCGATCTTGATGCCGCCCTTGACTTTATTGAAGATCGCTATTCTTACGAAAGCATCTATCTTTTCGGTCATTCCAGGGGAGGATACAGCGCATGCTGCGTTCTTTCGCTCAGGGACAGTATTGACGGTGTCGTTTCAGTAAACAGTCCGGACAGTCCTATGGATGCCGTTATAGCGCCCACTTTTGAAAAGATCGGCCCTGTTGCTTTTTCAAATTATCCTATGCTTTGGCTCTATCAGTCTATGATTTTCAATCCCGAATCAGCCTCCCTCTCTGCATCTGAGGTCATTGAAAAAAGCAATGTCCCCGTTCTTGTAGTCCACTCAAAGAACGACAGCACAATACCCATGAAAAGATTTTCCCTATATTCCCATATTGATAAATCAAACTGCAAAAACGTTGAACTTGTTGCTCTCGAGGGAGACCATACCTCCGTTCTTTACAGCGACGGAGATTTTGTAAACCGAGAGCTCGCAAATGCTGTAGATAACTTTTTTGACAACACCTGTGAAAACGGAGGTGAATAAATGGAAGAAATAGTACTTATACCCGCATATAAGCCCGATGAGAAAATGGTAAAACTTGTAGAAGAGTTGGCTCTTGAGGGATTTGGAATAATAGTTGTCAATGACGGCTCCCCACAGGAGCATGACTGCTATTTTCAGGCAGTTTCCCACCTTGCGGGAGTAGTTACCCTCAATGAAAACAAGGGTAAAGGCGGTGCCCTGAAGGCAGGTATGAAAGTCATCCGTGATTACTACCCCAATTGCCGATATTTTATCACCGCAGATGCAGACGGACAGCATAGTGTCAAGGATATAAAAAGAGTCCGCGATGAAATGAAAACAGGCTCAAAGATCGTCCTCACCGTCAGAAACCTCCGCGGAGATATTCCTTGGAAATCAAAGGCCGGAAACCGCGCCTCAAGAATAGTTTATACTATCCTAACCGGCCACTATCTTAACGATAATCAGTCGGGCCTGCGCGGATTTGCCGCAGAGAATATCGAATGGATGCTGAACGTCAGCGGAACCAAATACGATTATGAGCTGAACGTTCTTTACTGCGCAGATAAGCAGGCTCTTCCCATCACGACAATGGGAATAGATACCATTTATATCGACGATAATAAATCTTCCCATTTTCACGCAGTAAAGGATACGGCACGTCTCTATATCAAGCTCTTCTCAAGCGCATGGGTCACGTTTCTCAGCTTTTTGCTTACAGAGCTTATGGTCATAGAGCTTTCACTCGTCTACGGATTTGATCACGTGCTTATTGCCATCCCCTCTGTCGGTATACAGATCGCATTTTTCTCCGTTCTTTTCAATAAATTCATCGCATTCCGAAAACTCAATTATGCCGACGGACTCAGAACAGTTATATATACCCTTTGCCGCTTCTGCGTTTACGGAGTGCTTTGCCAGCTTGTTCATCTTATGCTCCCGTGGGACTGGATGAATCTGGTTATTGTTTTCGACCTCGTAGTACTTGCGGTCATCCCTTTGGAATATGTTATGCATAAATTCATGCATAAATCCAAGCATCGCGAAATAGTTAAGGAATAACCTTTATGAGTATTAAAAAAAGCCGCCCCGCAAGCTTTATTGTAATCACCGTTGTATATATCCTTGCCGCTGCAGCGGGAATCACCTTATATATACATCTCCCTTTTTCTTTCTGGCTCAATCTGCTTATTGCAGATATTGCAGCAACAGTATTCACATTTATTTTCAGTCTCATTTTTAAAAATGCTTCGGTATATGATCCTTACTGGAGCGTCCAGCCCGCAGTCATTCTTGCCTGCTTTGCCCTTACCGCTCCTATGACGCTTACCCGTTTTCTCATAGTTGTGGCAGTGTTTTTCTGGGCAATACGCCTGACAGCAAACTGGGCCTATACCTTCGGCGGTCTTTTGCATCAGGACTGGAGATATACAATGCTTTCAGAAAAAACAGGAGCTTTTTATCCGCTGATAAACTTTATCGGTATACATATGGTGCCTACCCTCGTGGTCTATCTTTGTACCCTTCCCGCAGTATTCCTTTTCGTTTACGATACAAAATGGAACGCAGGTAGCATAATCTTTTTTGTGCTCAGCATTCTCGCCGCTCTTATGCAAGGAATAGCCGATGTGCAGATGCAGAAGTACAGGAAAGAAAAAAGCTCACCGTTTATACGTATGGGGCTTTGGAAATACTCCCGCCATCCCAATTATCTCGGAGAGATACTTATGTGGTGGGGAGTGGGGCTCTCCTGTATCTCAGTAATGCCCGAACGATGGTATCTTCTCGCAGGCGCCTTTGCAAATACTCTTCTCTTCACCTTCGTCAGCATCCCCATGGCAGAAAAAAGGCAGTCAAAAAAGGAAGGCTTTGATATCTATAAAAAGGAAACAAGAATTCTTCTTCCCATAAAGAAATAGTTTTTACAAAAGGAACTGAAAAAGTTCCTTTTGTTTTTTGCTTTCAAATTCGGGTTTAACGGGCTGTTTACACACGCGTTATCGAGGATCCGCTGAACTAAAGCCTCCTCTTCTCATCGCGAATATGAAGATATGCGAGGGCAAAGATAACGTGATTCGCTCGGCATTCACAAGTGAATGCCCGAGTATATCAAAGATTCGAGGTGTGAAGGGGAGGTGGCATAGGTGAAAGGTAAACAAACGATTACTGTTTTCTTTGTCACCGATGACGGAAGGGTTGCCACATCTGCACAAGAACTATTCTTGAACTAAAGTAAAACATAAAATGAGAAAATTGCCAATAATTACAGCTATTCTTTCATTT
>JAZTXZ010000054.1:0-12780 GCA_045636685.1 Candidatus Avispirillum sp.
AGTGTTTTCTTCTACCAGGCTAAGCATATAATCGATTTCTTTTTTAACCTGCATAAGAGCAACAGAAGGTGTTGAAAGAAGTCTGTCGTCAACATACTTGAGAGCGAGTGTTTCCTCGTCTGTCTTCTTATCCTTGATGACCATGCAGGAGTAGTTAACAAGCTGCTTAACAAACGGGAGAAGCAAGCAAGTTGTAGTAACGTTAAATACAACGTGGAATGCTGAAACTCTCATCTGGAGAGACATGGGATCGTCTCCGGGGAACGCGGAAACGAGAAGGTTGACAACGGGGTCCTTGAAGATCCAGATAAGGGCTGCAAAGAACGTAGTTCCGATACAGTTGAAGGTGAAGTGGATAAGAGCAACTCTCTTGGAATTTGCGTTTGCACCTACACAAGCGAGAAGTGCGGTTACGCAGGTACCGATATTGGCACCGAGTACGATAAAGAGAGCAAGGTCAAGAGGAAGAACGCCTGTACCAACCATTGTGATAACTACACCGGTTGCCGCAGAGGAGGACTGGATAAGCGCTGTGAATATAATGCCTACGAGAATGAGAAGAAGGGGGAAGTCGATAGCTTCAAAGACAGCGGTAAACATTTCCTTGACAAGGGAACTTCCGAATGCCTGGTCGCTTGACATGATCTCAAGGCCTACGAAGATAAGACCGAGGCCGGAGAAAAGGCTACCTGCGATTTTGATCTTCTCCTTCTTGAAGAAGCCCATCATAACTCCCGCAAATGCGAGGAGATACATTGCCATATTGAAGTAATCGTTCTTAAGAGCAACCAGTACACCGGTAATGGTGGTACCGATATTGGCACCCATAATAATGGGAGTTGCCTGCATAAGGGTCATAACGCCCGCATTAACAAGACCGATGACCATTACTGACGTTGCGGAGGAGGACTGGATGATGGCGGTAACGCCTGCACCTACACCAACGCCGGAAAAACGGTTGTTGCTGATCTTTTCGAGGAAGCGCTTCATACCGTTTCCTGCACTCTTTTCAAGGGCGTCACCCATGAAATTCATACCTACGATAAAAATACCAACGCCTGCGAGAAGCCATATAAGGCTTGCTATCAATTGCATAATGTTTTCAGATGATAACATGTTTTTCTCCTTTTAAAAAGGTAAATATATATAAATTTGTGGGTTATCTGAAATCTAAGTAAATGGTCTGAAAGCCACACTCACCTAGTGTACCATTATGATACAAAGTCCCCGTTAAATGTGAAAGCAGAGTTGTGTTAAATCTATGTTAAATCTCAAACTATCCCCATCTCCTCTTGAAAAAAGGGAGAAAAAATTATATACTGTTTTATAGAATCAATTACTGTAAGGAGACAGATATGATCTACCTTCTTGAAGATGATGCAAGTATTCGAAATTTTGTTGAATATGCCTTGAATAATTCGGGACTTGAGGCAAAGGGCTTCGAATATCCAAGCGATTTCTGGAAAGCTCTTGAGGAGAAAAAGCCTTCTCTCATTCTTCTTGATATAATGCTTCCCGAGGAGGACGGCATAGAGATACTTAAAAAATTGAGAAATGCTTCTGCAACACGGCGTATTCCCATTATCATGCTGACTGCAAAGACCACGGAATACGATAAGGTTCTCGGCCTTGACTCAGGAGCAGACGACTATATCTCAAAGCCCTTTGGCATAATGGAGCTTATTTCAAGAATAAAGGCTCTTCTTCGCCGATGCTCCGATACTGACAGCAGTGCCGAGGTGGAGTACCGTATCGGAGACCTTTACGTTTGCCCCGCAAAGCATACGGTTCAGGTGGAGGGAAAGGATGTCATCCTAACCTTCAAAGAATTTGAGCTTCTTTGTTTCTTTCTTGAGAATCAGGGCATTGTTATGAGCCGTGATAAGATACTCCGGCATATCTGGGGCTACACCTTCGACGGCGAAAACCGCACCGTTGACGTTCATATCAGAACGCTGAGGCAAAAACTTATGGGAAGCGGTTCTCTTATCGAAACTGTCCGCGGAGTGGGCTACAAAATAGGAGACTGAAAGTGACAAAGAAAATACATAATGCTATTCTCATAGCTTCCATAATCACATTTTTGTGCTGTGTAATAGTCACCATAGGTATTTCTCTCCCTTATTTTAAAGAAGAGCTGAAAACAGAGCTTGTTCGCGAGGCGCAGTATCTCTGCGCGGGAACTGAGATCGGCGGCAAGGAATATCTGGAGAGCTTTCAGGAGGAGAGGCGCATCACTCTTATCGATACTGACGGCTCTGTTATATACGATACTGTTGACGATACCCATAAGCTTGAAAACCATCTGGACCGTGAGGAGGTCAGAGAGGCTCTGGAGAATGGAACGGGCGAAAGCGTTCGCTATTCCGCAACCCTTATGGAAAAGACCTATTACTATGCATACCGTCTTTCGAACGGAACGGTTCTTAGAGTTTCAAACGACCAGATCACCCTTGGTGCTGTGGTACTCAGAGTTATGATTCCACTGTTGGCGGCTCTTATTGCAGTTATTATCGTCTCTGCCATCCTTTCTCATTCTCTTGCGAGAAAGATAGTTCAGCCCATTAATGAGATAGATCTTGAAAAACCTGTCATAAAAGAAAATTATCCCGAAATATCTCCGCTTCTCAGAAAGCTTACCCGCCAGAGTAATCTGATTGATATGCAAATGGAGGATCTGAAAAGACAGCAGGAGGAATTCCTCACAATCACTCATAATATGCTTGAGGGTCTTATCCTTATCGACTCGAAGGCAGAGATCCTTTCATATAACAAAAGCGCCGCAAAGCTTTTGTCTGTGGGAAAAGCCTGTCTCGGATGCAGTGTTTTCTCGTTCAGCACAGACGCTGTCTTTCGTGAAACTGTAGAGACTGCTCTTTCCGGTCAGCGCTGCAGACCTCTTATGGAGGCAGGGGGAAGAACATTACAGATATACGCAAACCCTGTTTGGGTGGAGGAGGACGTCAGTGGCGCTGTGCTTCTTATACTTGATGTTACGGAGCGAGAGCAGAGAGATGCCATGAGGCGTGAATTCACCTCCAATGTTTCCCATGAGTTGAAAACTCCTTTGACTTCCATTTACGGTATTTCGGATATGATGCGAAACGGAATGGTAAAGCCTGAGGATATGCCCAAATTCTCTGAAAGCATTCATGATGAGTCGGGAAGACTAATTACCCTTGTAAACGATATAATCAGGCTCTCTCAGCTTGATGAAATGGTACCTGCTGTTGATAAAGAAGATATAGACCTTTATATGTACGCTGAGGAAGTGATCCATCGTCTCGGTCATATAGCAAAGGAACGAAATATCAGTCTCAGCCTTTCAGGTAAGAGTCAGATTATAACAGGTATTCCTTCCATCATTTCTGAAATAATATATAATCTGTGCGATAATGCTATAAAGTATAATCGTGACGGGGGATCGGTTTTAATAGGTGTAGATGAGATAAAGGGCAAGCCTTCTATCTTTGTAAAGGATACCGGAATCGGAATCCCCAAGGAGCATCATAACCGAGTTTTTGAACGCTTCTACCGTGTTGATAAAAGCCATTCAAGAAAGATCGGAGGCACGGGCCTTGGCCTTTCCATAGTTAAGCATGGTGCCGCCGCTCATAACGCAAGGATCAAGCTTGACAGCAGTGAAGGAGAAGGCACTACTGTTACCATTATTTTTGATTGATCAAAAAACTAAAAATTGCAGAGATCCGCGATTGTCGGATCTCTGCAATAACTATATTTCACTATTCATCATAAAAAAGTGATACGGCGCGCCGTATCACTTTTTTGTTATTTTTTCTTTTTTATAAAGAATACGGGTATCACAAAAATAAGTGCAACAGCTGCCGCAAGGAAAATGTTTGCGTCAGGCACAAAGGATGTAGTTCCGTCGTTGTTTATTAAGACATCGGCATTTTCAAGAACCTTTTTACCGATCATAGGTCCGCAAACTCCTGGTATAAGCACCTGAGAGAAGATACGTATTCCCTGAAGCCTGCCTGCCTTTCCATCGGGTGTCAGCTCGCGGATGGCAGAGCCGAAGACCGCCATACCGCAAAGATATCCGCTCATCATAAGCAGAGAGCCTGCAAATACGGGAAGGGTGCTTCTTGTGAAATAAAGCACGGCGTATCCCAAAAAGAGCAGGATAACGGAAATAATGCCCGAGAATCTGAAGCCCTTTCTGTCATAAATTCTGCCCCAAATCGCTGTCACAACGGAGGCGATAATGATGGCAGGCGCCATTATAAGAACGTAGTCGGCCATGCCCAGAGATACCTCATAATAGATAATGAGATAAGGCATAAATATCTGAATGGATATATTGAAAATGATAAAGGCGGCAAGGGTTATGTAGAGCCTCTTGTTTTCAGAAACGGTCCTTGGGCGAAAACCGTAGATGATACTGCCGATATATGATCCTTCGCAGGGCTTTGTAAAAGGCTCCTTTATAATGAAGATGCCGAGAATGCCGATGAGGGTAACGAGGGAGCCGATGATCGCAAAAATTGCGCTCCAGCTTTCACTCTTGTCAAGATCAAAGAACATAAATCCGCCGAAAACGCAGAGAATACTCACAAGGGGCATCATGGAGTTTATACCCTCTGCCGCGCCGCGGTTTGTTTTGTCGGTGGAGTCGGTAAGCCATGCGTTGAATGCTGCATCGTTTGCGCTTGATCCGAAAAATGTCATAACGCAGTCAAGGATAATAGTCAGGCTGACGCCGACGGCAGCCGCAGAGACAGTAAGTCCGGCAGCCTTTGAGATAATATCCTCTCTGAGAAAAATAAAGCTGAAAATGGAAATACCCCAAAGAATATAGCCGGAGCAGATAAAAAGCTTTCTCTTGCCGATCTTGTCGGAGAGAGCGCCCATAAATACGGTGGTAAGGGTGGCAACGGCGGCAGAGGCGGCAACCATGTTTGAGATATCTGCAGCTGAGGCCGAGAACATTTTATAAATAAAAACGTTGAAATACATATTTTCAACCACCCAGGCGATCTGACCTGTAAGGCTGAATATAGTAAGACAAAGCCAAAATTTTGCGCCGAGCTTTGTTTTCATAGAAACCTCCGTTTTATAAAAGTGAATAAATTGATCTTAGTTTTATAAAAGGGCTGTTGCAGATGTCGGCAACAGCCCTTTGTCGTTATCAGAGATCGAGAAGCTTCGGGTCAACGGGCTCGATAACAAAGGAGTTTGCCCAGAAGCCGGGCTTTATGTATACCTTAGCATAGGCAACTCTGTTTTCGGGGGAAAGAGTTATCTGCATATCACGGCATTTTCTGCTCATACCCACAGCGCAGTGGAGATTATATGTGCCGTAGGGAAGAGGGAAACAGAGAAGCTCCTTGTTGCCGATATAGCCGAAGGGCTCGCCGTTAAGAAAGATGCCGAAGCCTCCTGCAATACCGTAGGGGGATCCTTGTCTGTAAAGATAGATACAGCCGTCGGACGGGAGCTGAAGGGGCTTTTTACATTCGGGGCAAACTGTGTTTCCGGGGAAAACGTTTGCTGCCTTCTGACAATGGGGGCATTTGATTCTGAGCTTTGTTGCCATTTTTTGTCCTGCTTTCTGTTTTTTTTGTTTTAACCAGTGTACCATAAATGCGAAAATATGTCAATAATACGTGGCTTTTGGAATACACATGTGTTATAATGATAAAAAGGAGGTAGCCTATGAATCCTTCAATATTAATCATAGTATTTATACTTGTACTTTTGCACATCTATTTCATTATTCCGTTTATGATACTTATGATAATGATGCCTAAAATAAAGAAAGCAAGAAAGAAAGAGCAAAGGATATATATTCCAACAGATTACAAATCGTTTGCTACTGAGCGTTTGTATCGCGTTAATATGACTCGCAGTGAGGTTATTGAAATACTTTCCAACAAAGATTATTCAGGCAGAACTTACGGTTGTTTTGAAAAAGATATCATGCAGCTGAGAATGAGAGATTCACAGTCTGAATCTCTGTATAGCATTAGTATAAGAGAAGAGAGGGGAGGCTGTATCATTACTGTAAAGCTCATCGGCCGTGCATACAGCGATACATCCTTTGGTAAGCTGAACTCCTTTTTTGGCGAGCGGTTTGGTCCGTGTCTGATTACTCCTGATGATTATTCAAAGATGAATCAGGTAAATATCGGCAATAAAAAGGATTAAAGGGACAGATATATGAAAAAGAAAATTATTATCAGAGCAGCCGTTGCAGCAATACTTCTTGCGCTGGCGGCGGTGGCTGTTTTACTCCTTGTCCTGAACGGGATTATTCCCCTGAACGCAACTGCCGATGATAAGTATCCCGTTCGCGGTGTAGACGTCTCTCACTATCAGGGAGAAATCAATTGGGAGGAGCTTTCGGGGCAGGATATACAATTTGCTTTTATAAAGGCAACGGAGGGTAGCTCCTATGTTGATGATACTTTTGCCTATAATTTCACAGAGGCAAGAAAAGCAGGACTTTCTGTGGGGGCATATCATTTCTTCAGCTTTGACAGCGCCGCAAAAACTCAGGCGGAGAACTTTATAAATACAGTGGAGCCCTTTGAGGGAATGCTCCCTCCCGTTGTTGATTTTGAGTTTTACGCAGATAAGGAAAAGAACCCTCCCGAAAAGGAGAGCGTATGCAAAAGCCTTGATGCGCTGCTTATTCTCCTTGAGGATCACTATAATATGAAACCGATTATTTATGCAACGGAAAGGTCATATGAGCTGTATCTTGAAGGGAATTACGGGGATTATGATATATGGATAAGAAACGTTGTAACTAAGCCGAAAATGGCAGACAAAAGGGACTGGACCTTTTGGCAGTATACAAACAGAGGCCTGCTTTCAGGCTATAGCGGAGAGGAGAAATTTATCGATATAAACGTATTCTCGGGCAGCGAAGAGGAATTTGAAAGCTATCCGAGGTATATGGGACAATAAAGAATAACAAAAAGGGCTCCTTTATCCGTTGTGAAGGAGCCCTTTTTGTACCTTTTGCTGCATATTTGAGATAATAACTTAAAACCGCACGGGATTTTTATTTGCGTACAGTATTCTTGTCACAGGCTATACTGCGCGGTAAAATAAAAGCGAAAGGTGGCCACCCAAAACTCTGCGAAAGGAAAATGAAAATGAAAACAACATTCGGACAGATACTTAAGAAAAACAGAAAATCACTGGGGCTGTCTCAGGTTGAGCTTGGAGAAAAGCTTGGCGTTTCCGTGCAGACGGTGTCTCGCTGGGAAAACGACGGCGGTATGCCTGATATTTCTCAGATAGTTCCTCTTGCGAAGAGTCTCGGAACATCTTGTGACGTGCTTCTCGGTATGGAAAATTCCGAGGAAGAAATGGTAAAAGAGGCGCTGGATGAGGTAAAGCATTTATCACATATTCCCGGACGTCATCGCAAGGAATCCGAAGCCAAGGAAGGCTACGAAAAGCTGAAGGCATCCCTTCGCAAGTTTCCTACCAACTGCGAATTGCTCCTTTCCTGCTCTAATCTCGCCCTCAATTATTTGATGCACTGCATTCTTTATCATTCCGAGGAGGCTAAGGAAAAGGAAACAGAGGCCATCCTCAGAGATATCGAAAAAATGACGAATACCGTCCTTACCTATTCCGATAATACCAGCGAAAAACTGGAAGCCAAAACCATGCTCGCCTTTGCTTACAGTTATATGGGTGCAAGGGATAAAGCTTTTGAAGTGATAAAGGACGTTCCTGAGCCGGACAGAAGCCGCATAAAAATGTGGATATGCATCCATCTCGGCGATATGGACGGGCGCATGAGCTATGGCAGGGAATACTACAGCCGCACGGCAATAGAGTTTCTCTGGAGCTTTACGCAGGTGATCCAGTCTCATGCTTGCCATGGCAAGGCAGATCGTGTAAACACCCTCAGAATGTATGAAAAATATGAGGAAGTGGCACATGCACTGCGCGGCGCGGTGGGATATATTACCTATCACAACGTGCTTCTGTATACTTATCAGAACACGGTTAAGGAATATCTGCGCGACGGCGATATCGACAATGCGCTCACATATTTTGAAAAACTCATCGATACCTGCGAGAGTTTTTATAAGCACCTGCGGGGTGAGATACAGTCTGATGATTTTGAAGAGCTTTTCTGGTCGAATGCTGATTATATCATAGTGCGTATGGAATATACGGATGAGGTAAAAAACGATCCCGAAAAGATAAAAGAGAATTTCAGATATCACCTTAACTTCTCCATCGAGGAGCTTGGAGATAAGGAAAACAATCCCATGGTGACCTCGGAAAGATATAAAAAAGCAATCGAGCGTTTTAATGCTCTGTAAACAGAAGTAATAAAGAATTGTCCTCCGCCTTGTAAAAAAGGAGATGCCGCAGCACAGCCTCGGCATCTCCTTTTCCTATTTACTTAATAAATGTCAAGATATTCGATAGAGCACCAGCCGTAGATATTGTTGTATTTGATAAGGGCGCGGTCCCCAATTATTTCGTATACGTACACCATTGTTCCGTTTGGCACATCTGTATAGACTATATCTTTTTCAGCATAGTCGTAGGATTCCATTTCGAGATTGCCGTTACATATAACCTTTGCAGTATAGCTACAGGTTGGAAAATACTCCACGGGAACGAACAGATAATCGCAGGAGCACCATCCGTAGTTTCCGCTGTAATGAACGTATGCCCAGTTGCCCTCCACCTTTTCAACGGTGACCATACTGCCGTTTGGAATAAGGGTCACAATGCTTGAGGACGTACCGGGGTTGCTTCTCATATTAAGACCGCCGTTAGCGATAACGACTCTCTCGGAGCTGTTGTGCTGTGGCAGAGGCGGTTCAGTTTCTACAGGCTCGGTTTCAAGTTCCTCGGTATCTTCAGACTCCGTATCACTGTATACGGGCGCTGTCTCATCAAATGAGGGGAGAGTATCGTATTCGTAATAGTTGTCGCCGTAGCTGTCATCGTCATAGGTGTTATCTTGGTTGTGGTCAATGATCGCCTCGTCCTTTTTTGCACCGAAAATGCCGTCAAAGCTTAAGCTGTTGCCAAATCCGAAAATATAGGATAAGACAAAGAAAACAACCAAAGCAATAACAGATAGCAACTGAAGTGCGCCGACAATAATCAAAACGATAAAAATCGGCTTCAGCTTTTTCTTTTTTGTTTCAGGCTCAGCCTCAATCTCATGTCCGCAGAATATACAAAAGCGGTTATTTCCGTCCTGTTCTCCGTTACAGTACTTGCATTTCATAAAAATGCTCCTTTCCTGTTTTTTCTTTATTTTAGCACATTGTTTTCGAAATGTAAATACCTACAAACACAGGGAACGATTCTGTGGCATTCAATGACACATAACCGTTCCCTGTATTTAATAAAAAAACTCCTTGATTTCTCAAGGAGTATTTATTATCAGCCGCCTGTTGCAAGTCTGATAAGGTGGTTTGCATCAAAGCTGTTGACCTTTCCGTCGCCGTCAATGTCTGCAGCCTTCTTTTGTGTATCACTGAGAGATACAACGCCTGCAAATACGCGCTTGAGCATATTTGTATCCTTTGCGTTTATCTTTCCGTCGCCGTCGATATCGCCGATAATCACATTGAATTCAGCTTCGCCGCAGAGGGTACATACACCATTTTCATACTTATGTCCCTTTTTTGATACGGGTATCTGGCTTTCATTGATAGTTTCGTATCCGCAGAAATGACACAAATCGGTTACAAATCCGTCTTCTGTGCATGTTGCGGTATCATCAAGGAAGAAAATATGAGCTTTAACATCAATATTCTCATCACAAAGGGTACAGTATATTCTATGGGAAGTGGAGGAATGCCCGTCATATCTATAATAGCTCTTGTTATTATGGAATGCTGTATTTTTGACAGTCTTTTTATATCCGCAGATGCTGCAGGCAAATATCTCCTCTCCGTCTTTTGTACAAGTGGGAGCATTTCCGGAAACTTTCTTAAAGCAGCTGCCCTCAGTGTGGAGCGCGGGAATGATCTCGTCATATACAGCATCGCATTTTGTACAGTTGTAAACGACAGTACCGACAGTGAGGCATCCTGCGTTTTTAACTATCTTGCCGCTATCCCATTTATGATCGCATTTGGCCTCGTTAACTGCCGCCTCTATGGTGTTACCCATATTTTTTCTGACTGCAGTCATGATATCATATTCATTCATGGAAGAATCAAAGGCGCTTCTGTCAAATCCGGGGAGGGAGAGGTAGCGCACGATGTTTGTTGATATCTTTGCTACGTAATCCTTTGCCGCCTTTTCACCGAGATACTCCTCAAGCATGGAGAGCATCTGAAATTCCTCAATACCGTCACGCATAAGCTCAACTCGCAGAGTTCCGACATAATCGAAAACGCCTTTGATCTTTGCCTGAGATGCACCGTAGAAAAGAACGCCGTTTCCGTAGAATGTATCCTGATTATAAATGAGCTTGTTCGTTTTCCACTCGCACTTTTGGTATGAGCCTGTGGTAGTGTTATCAAAGGTATTTGTTCCGTTCATATCGTCAACTTCAGACCATCCGTTGGTGGAATAGTAGAGGTAACCCTCAATATCCTCAGCAAAGCACTGCCAGAAGAATATCTTGGTCTGCAGACCTGTGTTTTCAATGAGATGGTTTGCATATGTATAGCAGTAGTTTCCGCCTGCACCATATGTCCAGAGCTCGGAGTTTGCTACCTTGTTTTCCTTCTGTGCAAGATAAACCGCGGAGTTTACTCGGTCGGAGAATTCGCCGTAGATATTATTCCAGTTGTAATATCCTACTCCGTAGAATAAATCAACGCCAACAATGCCGGAGGGAGAGTTGTTTGAGCCGAAAGTATAAAGATTTGAAATTGATGAGCTGAGCTCGCGGACGGGCTCGCCGTTCATTCCCTTATAGCCTGCGGCTGTAAGCTCTGACTGAGGGGTGAACGCATAGATCTGAGGGCACCAGATGGAAATGCCTCCCTGATCGAGCATTGCCTGAGTTGCATCCATAAGCTGATAATCCTTATATTTATCCATGGGCTCTGTGTAGTGGAAGTAAGGATAGGGATGATTTTCGTGGTAAGGAACTATGGATTTGGGGCTTTCCCAATAGTTTTCAAGATGACCGTAAAAGGTCTTTACGTCATCAACTGTCATATTCTTGCTGCCTGTAAGCTTATTCCATACTGCGCCCACAGGCTCATCTGCCGTATAGAAATAGAATTTATCTTTGATGCTGTCCCAGCTTTCGCTGCCGGAAAGCTCATTATAAACGTCAAGATATTTGTAGTATTCAACAGCGGTTCCGACTTCTCCGTAGCTTCCCTCAGTACCGCCGCCGCTATAGGTTACGCGGATAGCGTTTACTCGGGGATTTGTAAGATAGGGATTATCCTGAGTAAGCTTTCCGGGAGGATCCATTGCCACAAGGCGGTTGTCGAGAAGATAATCATAGAACTTCTGATAATTTCCGCCGTAGGTAATATCATTATTAAGGAACATTGCAGTTTTAAATGCAGTTTCCTCGCTGAGCTCGAAGTCCCAGACATAGGTGTATACGGTGGCAGTCTTTACAATCTGATTTTGAGAGTTTTTTATGTCAAGCTGTGCAGAATACCAGCCTGAGGGAGTATCGGAAGAGGTTCTGAGCTTTATAAAGAATGCCTGGCTTTTTCCGCCGTTAAGCTGAAACTTACCTCCGATTTTTTCAAGAGGATAAACGGGGTCAGGAGTTTCGCCCTCGCGGATGGGAGTGTTCTTTGCATTTGCACCTAACACGAACTCATCTCTGATACCGGAGACTGTGATGTACATCTCGTAGTAGATCTCAGCGGGTATCTCATTTCCCTTACCGTCGGTAAAGCTGGTAAGCGATGTGCTCATGCCGGATTTTGTGCTGTCGGAATAAAGAACGAACTGGATATTTTCCACCTCGTTTTTTGCCATATAAGCAGAATATGTATCCATTCCGGACGGGGTTTTATCGGAGGTGAGCACTTTTTTGAAGGAATGCTCAAACCAAAGACTGAGAGAGCTGTCTTCATTGGGTGCCGTCTGTTTTACATAGCTTTCTGCGGGGTCATCCGATGCAGAAAGATTTGCTGCCGTCGCCGTCCACGCAGTCAATACCAATGCTACCAGACAGAGAATGAGAAGCGTTGCTTTTAATATGCTTTTCATATGAAGGACCGTGCCTTTCTTTATATTTACTTCATTTTATCACACATGAAATAAAAAGTCCATATCCAATTCATCCCCCTTTTGCGTTCAAAAGCAGCACTGCTCTTGCGTGAAATTTCTCTTGATTTCATAATAAGGATTTGATATAATTAATTATTAAGATAAAAATGGAGGAACGGTTAAAATAATGTCAACATCTTCCGAAAGACTTGAACATATAAGAAACTTTTCAATAATCGCCCATATCGACCACGGTAAGTCTACTCTGGCAGACAGAATTCTCGAATTCTCCGATACTGTAGAAAAGCGCGACATGGAGGAGCAGCTCCTTGACGATATGGACCTTGAACGCGAGCGCGGTATAACCATCAAGGCACGTGCTGTCCGTATCAACTATAAGGCAAAGGACGGAGAGCAGTACCAGCTTAACCTTATAGACACCCCCGGTCACGTAGACTTTAACTACGAGGTTTCCCGATCCCTCAATGCATGCGAGGGAGCACTTCTCGTTGTCGACGCAACTCAGGGTATCGAGGCTCAGACCCTTGCAAATGCATATCTTGCAGTAGACGCTGACCTTGAGATAGTTCCCGTTATCAATAAAATCGACCTCCCCAG
>JAZTXZ010000055.1:0-39400 GCA_045636685.1 Candidatus Avispirillum sp.
CTATTTCCATCATTACACTCTCAGGAACAGGTGTTGGTCCCGGTATCATCAAAAATGTTTTGTCTTTCATCTATTCTCCTCCCGTATTCTAAAAATATTAAACGATACAAGAGTATTTTAGCACAGACAAAATAAAAGCGGGTTTTGTAAAGTTCCCGCTTTATATTTTATTTTGCAAGTATGAGCACAATATAAGCTATCAGAAATACTACAAGCAGAAATCCGATGGTTACAAGCATGGGAAGAAACATCATACGAACTGCGTTCCAGTAGGTTTTCCATATATCGGAAAAGCGAGAGGATGTGCCGGTCTTCGCCCAGCGCATTCTGTCCTGAACGCCGGACATATCGGCAAGGGTACGTCCGTCGTCTATGTAGATGATCTTTTCTTTCTTCTGCTTCTCTTTTTTCTTACTCATACGTTGTCCATCTCAAGGAGATGGCAAGCAGCGCAATGTCCGTTGCCGTAGTCCTTATATTCGGGAACCTCTGTCTTGCATATCTCCATAGCGTGAGGGCAGCGGGTATGGAAACGGCAGCCCTTGGGAGGATTAGCAGGAGAAGGGATATCGCCCTTAAGGATGATACGGTTCATCTTAACATCGGGGTCGGGATGAGGAATTGCGGAGAAGAGGGCCTGAGTATAAGGATGGAGAGGCTTTGAGAAGATATCTTCCTTAGTACCGAACTCGACCATTGAACCCAGATACATAACACCGATCTTATCGGAGATGTATTTAACTACGGAAAGGTCATGGGAGATAAATACATATGTAAGTCCCAGATCGTTCTGAAGTTTTTTAAGAAGATTGATGATCTGCGCCTGAATAGAAACGTCAAGAGCAGATACGGGCTCGTCGCAGATAACAAGCTTGGGATTTACAGAGAGAGCGCGAGCGATACAGATACGCTGACGCTGTCCGCCGGAGAACTCGTGGGGGTAGCGCTCATAGTAATAATCGCGAAGACCGCACTTGTCCATAAGATCGAGAACGTAATCCTTGATCTCAGATTTGGGAACGATCTTATGCACCTCAACAGGCTCGGAGAGGATTCCTCCAACTGTATCTCTGGGAGGCAGAGAAGAGTAGGGATCCTGGAAGATGATCTGCATTTTCTTGCGGATATCTCTCATCTGTCTGGACTTATACTTTGTGATGTCCTTTCCCTCGAAGATGATCTGACCGTCGGAGGGCTCATGGAGCTTGAGGATGGCACGACCGAGAGTTGTTTTACCGCAACCGGACTCACCAACGATACCGAGAGTTTCGCCTGCCTTCAGCTTGAAGGAAACGTTATCAACGGCGATAAGCTCACGTGTGACCTTACCTGTAAGAGTCTTCTTGAGAGGAAAGCGCTTGCAAAGGTTCTTGACCTCCAGAATCACTTCGGGGTCATAATTCTCTATAATCTTTTCATCAGCCATTGTTCTGATCCTCCTCATAGAGATGACAAGCCACGAAGTGTGTGGGGCTCACCTTGATCATTCCGGGATAGTCACCTGAGCACTTTGCTATGCACTTGTCACAGCGCTCTTTGAAGTAGCAGTGAGAAGGCATATTAACAGGGTTGGGAACATTACCGGGAATGTTGAACAGCATATCGCTGTCAGACTTAAGTGTAGGTTTGGACTTTTGAAGTCCGATGGTGTAGGGATGCATGGGGTTATGGAATATCTCCTTTGCAGTACCCTGCTCAATAACCTTGCCTGCATACATTACGACAACGTAGTCAGCCATCTCAGCGATGATACCAAGGTCGTGAGTGATAAGCATGATAGAACCGTCGATCTTGTCCTTAAGGTCGCGGAGAAGGTCGAGGATCTGTGCCTGAATAGTAACGTCAAGAGCTGTGGTAGGCTCGTCTGCAATAATAAGACGGGGGTCAGCAGCAAGAGCCATAGCTATCATAACTCTCTGACGCATACCGCCGGAGAGCTCGTGGGGGAATGCGGCGTAAACGCGGTCGGGAGCTGCGATACCAACAAGGTTCAGCATCTCCATAGACTTTGCCTTTGCCTCTTCCTTTGTGGCGCCTTTCTTATTGATGAAGGTAACCTCGTCAAGCTGCTGGCCGATGGTGAATACAGGGTTAAGGGATGTCATAGGCTCCTGGAAGATCATAGCGATCTGATTTCCGCGGATCTTATGAATATCGCGCATAGGCATTTTCGCAATGTCGTATACCTTTTCGGTGCCGTCATTGTTCTTTGCATTAAAGCGGATCTCGCCGGAATAGATCTGACCTGTGGGGCCCTGAATAAGTCTCATAACAGACATACTTGTTACAGACTTGCCGCAACCGGATTCGCCAACGATACCGACTGTTGCGTTCTTGGGGATGTTAAGGGAAACACCGTTTACAGCCTTAACAACGCCCTGCTCTGTGAAGAAGTATGTATTGAGGTTATCGATCTCAAGGATATTTGCCTTATCCTTCATTTCGGTAAGGTATTCGCTCTCGTCGCACTTACGGTTCTTGTAAGCTTCAAGGCGCTTCATCACCTTGTTGTTTTCTTTGGTGATCTGGCGAATTTCTTTACCGGTGAGGTAATTTTTTCCTGATGCCATTTTCAATTACCTCCTTGCCTTGGGGTCAAGAGCATCTCTGAGACCGTCGCCAACGAAGTTGAATCCGAGAACGGCGATTACGATACATACGCCGGCAGGAACCCAAACGTTGAGATGGTTCTGGAGAATATCCTGATTTGTGGAAATGATGTTGATCATAGTACCCCAAGCGGCGTAAGGTGCCTTAACACCGAGGTTGAGGTAAGAAAGGGTTGCCTCATAAAGGATCATACTACCGAGAGAAAGGCTCATAGATACGATAAGCTGAGGCATTACATTGGGAACGAGATGCTTGAAGATCTTTCTGAAAGTAGAGAAGCCCATAGCTTCAGCTGCAACCATGTATTCCTGCTCACGGAGCGAAAGGATCTGACCGCGGACAAGGCGGGCAGTACCAGGCCAGGAGATAAAGGTCAGATAGATCATAAGGAGGTAGATACGGTATTTTGCATCAACCTCGGAAGCATCAAGGATAGTACTGATGATAAGAAGGATCGGAACGCCGGGAAGGCAGATGAGGATATCGCAAAGACGCATGATGATATTATCGATAGCGCCTCCGAAGAATCCTGCGATACCGCCCATGATAACACCGAGGATGGTGATAAGGAAAACGGCGATAAAGCTTACGATAAGGGAGATGCGGCCGCCGTACATAAGACGGACGAAGATATCGTAGCCTTCGTTGTCAGTTCCGAGGATATGCTCCTGAGAGGGAGGAGCAAGGAAGTTGTCCTTCAGGTGCTTTTCTGTGGTCTGATGAATAGTATATTCCTTGCCGTCAACGGTGTAGGTTGAAACGGAGGTGGAATATTCGGTCTTACCGCTTGTATCAAGCTCGATCTCGCCCCACTGTGTATAAACGAGAGGGCCGAGGAAAGCAAATGCGAAGAGGCCGAGGACCATTATAAGTCCAACGATTGAGAGCTTTGAGCGGAAAAATCTGCGCACTACCATTCTGGTAGGGGACATAAGGCGCACATTTTTGTCAAGAGGCACTTCAGTATCCTGAACTTCTTCAGTTACTTCATTTTTATTCTTAAGTTCTTCCATTTTTTGTGCCTCCTTTACTCAAGTTTAACTCTGGGGTCTACGATTCCGTACATAAGGTCGGCAAGAAGAACGCCGAGAACGCTGAGGAGCGCAAGGAACATATTGTAGCCCATGATGAAGGGAATATCGCCTCGGTTCATGGCATCGAGAGCTATGTTACCGCTACCGGGAAGGTCAAATACCTGCTCTGTGATGATAGCACCGGAGAACAGAGTGGGAAGAAGACCTGCAAGGCTTGTTACGAGAGGGATAAGGGTATTTCTGAATGCGTGCTTATTGATAACCACCTTTTCGGGAAGGCCCTTAGCGCGCGCAGTTCTGATATAGTCAGAGTTCATAACCTCCAGCATATTTGTTCTTGTCATTCTCATTCTCGCACCGATAGAAAGGATAACGATTGTGAGGATGGGGATAAACATGTGGTGGAGATAGTCAATAAAGAGCTGGATTCCGGAATAGGATGCAGTTGCATTAACGAGACCGGAAGCGGGGAACCAACCAAGCTTCAAGGCAAGGAAATCCTTAAGCATATTGCCGAAGAAGAAGGAGGGAAGGGAGATACCGATCATAACGAGAACGGTAACAAGGTAATCGCGGAAGCTGTACTGGTGAGTAGCAGCAGTGATACCGAGAGGGATCGCTATCATAAATTCGAAAATGGTAGCAACGAGGGCAATAGCAAAGGATATACCCATATGTTCAAAGATTACCTGAGAAACAGGAATACTGTGAACAAAGCTTGTGCCAAGGTCAAATCTTGCCAGAGCTGCAAGCCAGGAGAAATATCCCTTGAGGATTCCGAGAAAGCTGTCGTCGCCCAGTCCGTACATTTCATACATGGCATTTACAGTTTCTTCACTTACAGTAGCGCCACCCTGATTGATGGCGTTGATTTTATCCTGGATAAAATCAACGGGCATCAATCGGATGAGGAAGTAAATGATCATTGAAACGCCGAGAAGTATAAGTATGGACATCAACAGTCTTTTAATAATATACTTCAGCATAATTTAATCTTTTTGTTATCAGTCAGCAAATTCGATCTCCCAGATGCGGTCCAGAGGAGAGGAGTAGGGGTTCATTTCGCTTTCCTCGGGAAGGCTGTTCTCAGAGATAACCTTGGAATTGTAAGCATAGAGAACACTTCTCTGGTAAACGGGAAGCTCAACTGCGAGATCAAGGATCTCAGTCATAGCATCCATATAAAGCTCGCTTCTTTCTTCCTGATCGTTTGTCTCACGAGCCTCGTCGATAAGCTCGGAAAGCTCGTCAAGAATGTCAAGCTCTTCGGAAGTGCCGCTTGTCTTGAGGTAGTTATAACCCCAAGCGAGTGTACTTGTTGCAGTGGAATCCTTGTGGTAAACCTGATAAAGGTCAGGGTCAAGAGCGCTGGACCAAGCAGCAGCCCAAACCTCGAGAGAACCTGTGTTGATCTTTGTAAGAGCCTGAGTATCGCAAACTACTTCAACGTCCCAACCCATATCGTTGAGGAGAGCAGCAGCATCGCGGAATACCTTGTATGTGGGGTGGTCCTGAAGGCTGGAGCCTGCGATTGTGAACTTAACCTTAAGAGCGGAGTCACCTTCGGAAACGCCTGCTTCCTGCATATACTTTTCGATGTTTGCGGTTGCGATTTCCTCGCTCCAAGCGATGGGAGGATAGTCACAGCCGTTGTCGGTAGCGTCAGCGCCCTGAGGATAAGCCCAGCTTACCTTGGACATAGGCCAGAAGATCTGCTCTGCTGTACCTGCGCGGTAGTAGTCGAGAGCGAGGGATGTGTTCATAGCGCACATGATAGCCTTACGGAGGTTGATATCGTTAACCTTTGCAGCGTTGATACCGATATAACCGTAACCGAGCTGGTCTGTAGTAAGGGTGATCATACCCTTAGAGGAGAGCTTTTCAAGCTTCTCGTAGTTATCTGTTGTAAGGGAGGGGGAAATGTAGTGAACGTTGCCTTCCTCAAGAGCTGCGATAGCGTTCTGGGAGGAAACTACCTGATAGCGGAGTTTCTCGATCTTTGCGTTGCTCAGGCCTTCGCCAACAGTCTCAAAGTTTTCGTTAGCCTTGAAGTAAACAACGTTGTTGATATAGAAAGAGCTTTCAGAGGGGGAATCGGAGTTCTTGGAGTCAGTTACCTTATAAGCACCTGCGCCAAGGGGGAGCTTGATGTTTCTTGTGGACTGGATGATATCTGTCATGAAGTCAAAGCTTGCGAATTCAACACCGAACTTATTGTTTTCGATGTCAACGCCAACCTTAGAGCCTTCACCGTAGTAGTGCTGGGGAGCGATTGTGATAGCGAAGTTCCAGATAGCCTTGGGGTCGATGCCGTCGATAGTAACGGAGAGAACGTCGTATTCGCCCTCGTTCTTAACTGTACCGTCATCGTTATGAGCAGATGCGATCTTATACTCTGTGCCGTTTACAGAGATCTTTTCGCCGGCCTTATCTGTGTGGCCGAGAGAAACGATACCGGAAATGTTCTGTACTGCGAGAGTACCGTCATCGGAAACGTTTTCGTGGAGGATAACTTCCTTAGCTTTAGCTGTGAACTCTGTTGTGAGAGTATTAGCTGTTGCCCAGTACTGGAGGATAATGTTAAGCTCGCGAGCGATCTTATCGTTGAAGATATAATCGATAGCAGCCTTCTTGTCTTCGATGGAGGAGGGGTATGCGGGAGTAAGCTTCTTGATCTTTGTGCGGTCGATCTTACCGTCTTCGCCCTCTTCGTACTCTACTTCAACGTAGCCTTCTGTATACATGAAGCAGAAGACCTCGTCCTTAAACTCGTCGTAAGACTTGTAGGGCTCATCGATGTAGGATTCCTGAGCGCCGAGGTAGTCGGTTTCGAGCTCTTCCTTAAAGAGCTTGAGGGCATACTCATAGTCCTCGAGAAGCTCATCGGAGGAAACGCTGGAAGTATCATTAGAGATAGCGGACTGGTAGCCGGAGCTTACGGAGTGGCCCTTGATAGCCTCCTTCATATCCTCGTAGCTAACGTCACCTGTCTTGGAAGCCTTAAGCTCGGAGTTGAAGAGGTTGATAAGCTCGTTGAGACGTGCTGCAGCTCTGGAGGATGCCTGAGAGGAGATGAGGTCATCAGAATCATCGGAGGCAGAGCCTACAGTCTGTGTTCTGTACTCGGAAAGACCGAGAATGTCTGTGGAGTAAAGTGTATTGGATCCTGTGTAAACAGGGTCAAGATATACGTAGTAGTTGAAGAGGATGTCTTCCATTGTGAGGGGTTCGCCATCGGAGTACTTGATACCATTCTTGATAACGAAGTTGTATGTAACAGTTTCGTCATCGTTTTCAACGATCTCATAGTCCTTAACAACAACAGCTTCGTCGTCGCCGTATGCAACTTCTACTTTACCGTCCTTGTAAGTGGAGCCGAGCATACCGATCTGAGTCATAGCAACGATGGTACCGTCGGGAGCGGAGGTGTAGAAGAAGGGATTGAAAAGGCCGTCAAGCTGTTCTGTCATAACAACGAAGGCATCTGCCTTGGATCCGCCGCATCCTGTAAAGGAAACAGCCATTCCTGCGAGCATTGCTACGCACAGAAGAAGAGAAAGAATTTTCTTTTTCATTTTTGTTTCTCCTTGTAATGTATATGAATTTTTTTGCTTATTCTGCCGCAGTTTCAACGGTGACGGTCTTTCCGTCTGTTGAAACGATGATGCTTTCGGGTGCATCGCCGCAAGCCTTAACGGAAATATTTTCCGTTGAGATAGCTGTGGGGTCGCCCATACCGCAAATAAGACCTATTGTATAGTCATCGACGCCGAAGTAGCATCCGGAATCGATCTGAAGGGTACTGTTCTTCAAGCTAACGCCACTAAGGGTTGCATCGCTTGAAATTGTTCCTGCGAAAAGTCCGTAGCAGGTTCCGACTACTCGGGTACCTGACTTTACGGTAAATGTAACGTTTTCAAAGGTTACATCGGAAATAGATGCTTTTTCTGTAATGCTTCCGAAGAGACCTGCATTGACCTTGGAGTTGTTGGTCTGGGTCACCTCAATGTTTTTCATTGTGTGGCCGTTGCCTATGATCTCACCGTTGAAGTTATTGTACATAAAGGATGTGGGCCAGTTTTCTTCGCTGAAGTCAAGGTCAGCATGGAGCTCATAGTGACCGTTGACACTTGCGTTTTCGCAGAACTGTTCTGCAGTATAGATATGGAACCATTCGCCTTCAGTCCAGTCAATAAAGAGCTTAAGAACGTGGTCCTTTGCGGTGCCGGTTTCGAAATCGACCTTGCCGGGGTGGGTAAGTGTTTCGCCTGTAACGGCCTCTGTCATGTCTTCATCATAGTAAGCGCCGTTGTAGGTATAGCCGGAGTTTTCGGGGAAATCATACATTTCGATGGTGCCGGTATCCTCATCCCAGGCGGGAAGGGTGATCTCATCGTTGGCTGTGGGGTCGAAAATGTAGCTGTTCATATACTCGCCGGAGTTAAGAGAATAGAATTCTATCTCAAAGAGGGGAACCCAAGCGGCATAAAGTGTCATAACGGGTGTTTCGGAGGAATATTCCTTATTGGCATCGACCTTAAGGGTATCCTTTTCAAAATCCCATTTGTCGGAATAGGTATAGGTTTTGTTGCCTTCGCTGTCCTCACTCTCGGTGCGCTCTGCGTACCAGCCTGCGAGGAAGTAGTCATTTTTTATTGCTTTGAAGGCATCGTGTCCGCGGTTTTTATCATCGGGGGAAATAAGGGGGATCTCAACGCTTCCGTCTTTTTCTTCCATCTCTTCGATATTGAAGGAGTCAACGATAACGGAAGTATTAGTAGTGAAGGTACCCCCGTTAGCGTCGAATTTGACGCTAACGGTGTAGTTTTCTTCATTATTTAATTCATAAGGAGATCTTTCAATCGCGCAGCCGGTGAGAAGTGCCGCTGCAGCAACACCTATCGCTGCGATCACCGCTGCTTTAATTTTCAGTTTCATTGTTATCTCCGTCTTCCTTGTTTTCTTCTGCAACGGTTTCGGGTGTCGCTTCCTCAGCGTGAGCGTCCTCTGCAGTTGCAGCATTTTCTTTTTTGAGCTTCTTTGTAAGGTTTGCAAACTTTTCCTTTACAGGGGCCATAACTGCAAGCACTTTTTCCTTATATACAATATAAAGGAAGACAACTGCGCCGGCAAGAGCAATTACGAGAGCAATTGCAACGATAAGAATGATCTTTCCGGTGCTTACCTTTTCATTCTTTTCGTTCTCTTCTGTTACGGGCTCCTTTTCCTTGTTTTCTGCAGCTTCGAGAGCCTTGAGTCTCTGTTCTGCGGAAACAAGATCTGAGTAGTTATTAACGAGTGCCTGCTGTTCGAGGGTAGCCAGCTTATCATAAGCTGTACGTGCCGCCTTTACGAGAGCCTTATCGTTAAGAGATACTCTTTCGGGGATAGCCTTGATGGCCATGATTGCTTCAACGGAAGCGCTGTCGGGAGCGGCAGGACCGTCGATGCGGAGATCGAAGTACTGATCGCAGATGAAGGAGTCATAGCACTGACCGTTTACGGGCTTGACCATTGTGATCTTGTCCTCAACGTATCCGATGTAATCCTTGAAGTTTGCACCGTAGAACACGTTGGAGTACATCTCGCCGGTTACATTCCACATGAAGTAGTCGATGATACCGAGACCGTTTATCTGAACTTCGTTTCCTTCGTAGTCGGTATAGGTGCCATAGTCACCGCTACCGGGAACGTTTTCGAGGCTGAGATAGTAGTTGGGATCAAATTCTTCTTCAAAGTTGGGGGCAGTGTAGCTTCCGAAGATCACCATATCGAGCTTATCGCAAGCGAAGAATGCCTTGTGGCCGATAGCGGTTGTTGTGAAGGGAAGCTTCACGCGAACAACATCGCTTCCTGCGAATGCGAGAGCGGAGATACGGGTTGTATCCTCTGCAACATTTACGTCAACAGTTTCAGTACCTGCGAAGGTGATAAGCTCAAAGCCGCGGCCGATCTTACAGTAGATAGAGCCGTCGATAACCTGAACTGTATCGGAGATTTCATAGTTGTAAGTGGTAACTTCCTTCTTTTCACCCTTGTCCTTAACAGTTTCTGTCTTGGAGAAAGGCTCAACCTTACACATAGCGAAGGGGTTGTCGCCGATCTTTTCAAGATCTTCACCGAGGGTTACCTTGAAGGGAGTGATCTCTTCCTTGAGGAAGACGTTCTTGCCAAGCTTCACAGCGCCGGTGAGATCAGCCTCAGTAAGAGCAACATAAGCAAATGCGTAGTCGCCGATTGTTTCAACTACGTTGAGGTTTTCAACCTTTGCGAGAGGATCGCAGTAGGAGAATGCACCCTCACCGATCTCTTCGGTCTTTTCACCGAGAGCAACGTTTGCGAGGAGACGGTTGGAAACGAATGCATATTTACCTACAGTCTTTGCTGCAGGAGCGGAGATCTTTTCAAGTCCGCACTCCATGAATGCGTAGTCGCCGATTGTTTTAACATTGTCAAGATTGATGTTCTTGAGGGAAGCGCAACCTGCAAATGCATACTGGGGGATCTCCTTGATCTTCTCGGAGAGCTTAACGTCAGTAGCTTCTCTGCAGTATGCGAACGCATACTCGCCGATGGACTCAGCTGAGGAAACGTCGATTGTCTTGATCTGAGGACCGTGGTATGTGTAATAGTAGAAGCCTTCGGGATTAACAGCCGCAACTGTCATGCTGTCATCAAGACAAGCGTAGTAAACATCACCGCTGATAGCGTAATCGCCGATCTTCTTAACCTTGGAAAGGTCAACGGATTTGAGACTGCACATGTTGTAGAATGCCATCTTGCCAAGCTCAGCGCCTTCGCCGAGGGAGATAGTTTCGAGGCTTGCGGCATTTGCGAAGCAGTTCTCACCGATAACGGCATTCTTGCCGATTGTAAGAGAAGTAAGGGGAGAGGAGAATACGTACTTAAAGAGCTTTTTGCCATCCTGCTGATAGTCTTCAACCTTGAAGGCATTATCCTTGTTAAGGCTGAATGCGAACTTTTCAAGCTCAACGTCGTTGCCGATAACGACTGTTGCAAGGTCCATACACTCGGAGAATGTACCTTCCTTGATTGTCATACCGTCGGGGATAGTAACAGACTGGAGCTTTGTATGAGAGAATGCATACTTGCCGATCTTTGTCTTTTCGGTGAAGTTAGGCATTTCTGTAATGGAAGCCTCGAAGAATGCGTAATCATCGATCTTCTTAAGCTCGCCAAGCTTCACAGCGGAGAGATTCTTGTTGGAAGCAAGACCGTACTCGCCGATCTCTGTTACCTTATCGAGAGTAACGCTTGTGATCTTCTGGTTATGAGAGAATGCACCCTTGCCGATAGTAGAGATCTTATCGCCTGCGGGGATGCTGCCCTCATTAAACTCGCCCTTTGTGAGGGGAGAAACTGCGATAATAGTTTCGCCGTCCTTAGTAATGATGTGGTCAGCTGTCTGAACCTTGAATGTCTTGTTCTTCTTCTTGATCTCGAAGGACTCGATAGCGGTATCTCTGAATGCGAATACGCCGATGTCGTTAACGTCGGGACCGATTGTAACCTTTGTCATGGCTTCGCACTCGTAGAACATACCCTCGGGAAGAACGGAGGAGTTAACGTAGAATTCCTTGAGAGACTCACAGCCTGTGAAGCAGTAAGCCGCATACTTGACCTTGTCAGCCTCGATCTTAACATCCTTCAGAGCTTTACATCCTGCGAATGCGTACTGGCCGATTGTGAGAATGTTCTTGCCAAGGTTAATTCCTGTCATCTTCTGGTTACCTGCGAATGCATAGTCACCGATAACGCAGATTGAGGAGAGGTCGATTGTATCTCTAAGGTCACAGCCCTCGAAAGCAGACTGGCTGACGATCATGAGGTTGTTTTTGTCGGAGAAGGTGATCTTCTGGAGGGAGGAACAACCGTAGAATGCACCGTATTCGATAGACTCGAGAGTGGAGGGAAGAACGATCTCCTCAAGAGCTGTAAGATTTGCAAATGCGTAGGCATTGATCTTTTCTATTCCCTCGGGGAGAACTACCTTTGTGATAGTGGAGTCACCGATGAACCACTGCTTTGATGTTTCCTGGTCGTCTATAGCGAGCTCCTCGGGAGTCTTCATAACATACTCGAAGTTGGAGAAGCAGAAGGGGCCGATCTCGCGGAGATTAAGATCTGCGGGAACATCAACGAGACCGCCGAGACCGTAGTAGTGAGTGAGCTGAGCGCCGGTATTCACATAGGGATCCTTGACCTCAACGGAAACAGTCTCGGAGTAGTATGTGCTGTCGCCGTCAAGAAGAACCTTTATGGTTACGGAAGCAAAGCCCTCTGCCTGAGCAGTAACTGTACCGAAGCTGTCAACCTTAACGATGCTTTCGTTGCTGGATTCAAACTCAACGGTAGTATCCTTGGGGAAATAAGAATCAAGGGAGTAATTGAGAACAACAGACTCAGAGGGGTACATCTCAAGCTTATACTTGCCCTCGAAGAAGTTTGTGCTTCCTATATCGCCGAGAACCTTGTTTTCGTTTTCAACCATATAGTAGGACTTAACTGTGGTAAATCCGTCCAGTGTAAATACATCTGCAACAGGCTTATCGTACTTTCTGTATCCCTCGTCCTTTTCCTTGAGAACCGTTACCTTGAAGGTGATGGATTCGTTGGTGGTGGGATCCTGAGCCTTGATGGTAGCACTACCGGAGGCAACGGCAACAAGCTTGTTGTTTACGATGCGGGCAACGCTGGGCTTTGAGGAGGAGAACTCAAGGAGTTCTGCCCACTGGCTGTCGGGTGTAACTACAGGAGCAAGGTCGAATACCTCGTTGGGGCTGAGAGTGAGACCGTCCTCAAGACCCTCAAAGTAGAAGCTCTTGTAATCGTCGGGAAGGCCGATCTCGAATGTTGCGTAGTTAAGTGCGTAGTCATATACGTTAAGAACAAAGCTGTTCTTTGTTGCGGAGTAATTTTTAAGATCGTATATGTAGTCGGTAAGCTCGTAAGTTACCTTTGTTGTGCTGTTGCGGTTTGAGTAGATAGGAGTCATATGCTGCTCAAATGCCTTAAGCTCGGGAGCGGGATTTCCGTTCTCATCCTCTCCCATTGTAACGTAACCGAGCTGTGCGCTCATTGCATGATGGTTATCGTACACGTAAACATCAGCATAGAGGCGGTTCTTCTTAAGTGTCTTATCGTATTCGTAGCGATATTCAACGTCTGTGATTGTGGGAGCTTCAAAGTCAGCAACGAGGGGGAACTCGAAGACGTTGTTCTTGTTTGTCTTGAGACCGCCGTCCTTGCCATAGTCAAGGTATCCCACGAGACGTACTGTGTATTCGGAGTTGTTTTCGAGATTGTATTCGGTTGTATCGAATTCGATCTCAACGTTTGCGGGGTAGATCATGGGGCCGCCGTCGCTGTAGGACTTACGAACGTCGTTATCAACAGTTTCGAAAACGACCTCGCCTGTTGTGTCATCAGTGATGGTGACCTCAACGCGCTCAGCATTTCTGAGAAGACCTGCCCATACGAATCTGAGGGAGTGGATAGTACCGATCTGGTTGGAGAGGGCAACGTAATTTTCGTTTGCCGAAATTACCATATCGTTGGGATCCTGGAGGAAGTAGTAGGAACCGAGATAGCTTACGTAGTCATCGGAAACGCCGCCGACAGGACGTGTAGCGTAAGCATCTGCCATTGTCTTGTCTTCAACATCGATGCCGTCGTCAAGCTCGTCTGCGTTGGTATCGTAGTATGTAAGGTCGAAGAGGGGAGCAACTGTCCAGTCGCCGTAGTAAGCGAGGTAGGGGATATTCATATCGATATCTGTACCGGACTTAGCCTCGAGAGTGATGAAGCCCTCAACGTACATACCGTTTCCGAAGGAATCGTTAAGGTACTTCTTGTCTTCCTTGGAAAGAGTTACCTTAACTGTTACCTTAGCTTCCTTGCCTGCCTTAACAGTGATCTTTTCGCCGCTCTTTTTGCCGCCCTCAACGGAAACTATTTCAAACTCAGCGCCGTCAAGGATGTAAGCTTCTTCTGTAACTGTTGTTTTACCTGCGTTTGTCTTTGTATCGCTGACGCCCTCTGTCATAACGTAAGCACCGAGCTTGTAGGAAAGCTTCTTGTCGCCGAAGTTGTTGATAGAGAATGTCATCTCGTAAACACCGGACTTCTTGGGGTCATCGCCAAGCTCAAGCTTTGTCTTGTTCATAGCGTTGCCCTCGGAGTCGAAGGTGGTGATATATGCGGGGGTATCGAGAGATGCCTGAAGGTTTGCAAGACCTGCACCCTGCTTTCTTACAGAGTAGGGAAGGCCGTTTTTACCAAGGGCGATATCCGCTGTGGACATCATAAGCTTGTTGACCATGTCATTGACCTTGTTGTTGTCATTTGCGATCTCAGGGAAGTTTTCAACAACGTACTGTCTGAGAAGGATAACCACACCTGCAAGGTTGGGACATGCCATTGAGGTACCGGAGATACGGTCATAACCGCCGCCGGTGATGGAGGAAAGAATGCTTCCGCCGTGAGCTGTGATCTCGGGCTTAAGTCTGAGATCGGGTGTAGGTCCCCAGGAGGAGAAGTCGGAGATGAAGGGACCGGAGGACTGGCTCTTCTTGATCTTGAGAGTGCCGGAGTCCTTCTTTGCAAGCATTTCACCGTCGTCCTGAGAGATGGAGCAAACAGCCAGCTTTGCATTACCAACGTTCATCTTGATATCACCGGAAACGTTGTTGTAGATAATGATACCTGCAGCTCCCTGTTCCTCGGCGATCAGAGCCTTTTCCTCGAAGGTGTTGCTTCCTCGGCGAACAAGTGCGATCTTGCCCTTAACGTCAAGGCCTGTGTAGTCGGCGCTACGACCTACACCGGGGATAAGAATGTATTCCATATCGATGGAGTCCTTATCACCGAGAAGTGTTTCGAAGAAGTCGTTTTCGTCGCCGGATGCATCGGAAGACTCTGTGAAGTAAATGATTGTTTTGTTGTAAAGGATGTAAGGTGTTTCAACGCCGGCGATGGAAGCTACGGACATTGTACCCTCGTATGTGGAGGGAGAACCTACTGTACCTGTATCGGGGTTTGTTGTAAGACCGAGGTTACCGTTAGCCTCAGATCCGTAGGAGGATGAATAGCTGTTGGAAGCGGCAACTACCATGCTGATGCCTGCCGCACGGATCTTATCGAACACACCGCCTACAGCCTCTTCGTCAGTCTCTCTTGAGAAACCGCAGGCTGTACCGATAGACATGTTGATAACGTCAACGCCGAGAACTACACAGTCCTCAAGAGCTGCAAGGATCCATGCTGTTCTTGAAGAGTCCTGAACGTCGGAGAATATCTTCATGGGAACCACCTGAGCGTTGGGGGCAACGCCGCGGATAGTATCGTCGTTACCAACGATAACGCCGGCAACGTGAGTACCGTGGTTATTATGTGTGGAGTAAACGTCGGGATCGTTGTCAGCGTAGTCAAAGCCGTAGGGAACCTTTTCGTTTACGTAAACGTCGTCAACGGTAAGACCGTCGAAGTTTTCAGCGGCTGCTGTATCGCCGATAACTTTCTTTACGTCGTTGTAAGTAAGGCCAAGCTTTTCGCTTGAGAAGTTCTTAACAGAGAATGCTGTGTGGTTGGAGTCAAGACCTGTATCAAGAACCGCAACTACCATGCCGGAACCGTCATAGCCGCATCCTTCGCTGTTGAAGATACCTGTATCAAATACGTTTACCTCGTTTTCAACGAGCTCGGTCTCGCAGGTGTTGTATACCTCACCTACGATGGCATTCATGCCCTTGTCGAGAGACTTGCAGGTTGCTTCAAAGTCGCCTGCTTTGATAAGGATCTCAAATCCCGCAAGAACTGCGGAATAATTTTCGCCTGTCTTATAGGCGATATCCTTTTTGTCGAGCTTTTTAAGAAGTTCTGCCTTCTTGTCAGCAATGAGTGCAGCCTGAGACTTTGCATCATCGCTGTTCTGCGCATACTCCGAAAAGCTCATAGTCTTGTCGGTGCCTTCATAGGTGTCCATGAGAGCTGCGCCGTCAACTGTGATGATGACGGAGATCTCCTCATTTGCTTTGACACCTTCGGGAAGCTTGAACATTTTTGAAGAGTCAATATAACTCTCCCAGTTTGCTCCCATACCTTCAACCTGCTGAATATAGGAAGCCTTAAATTCGCCGGTTGCAGCTGTAGGGATCACAAGACTTCCTGCCAGCATTGCCGTAGCAAGGCCCAGGGAAAGTGCACCCTTCAGCTTTTTTGAAAGCTTTGTTTTCTCCATTTCTTTGATAAATCTCCTTCTTTATATTAATTTATATATATATATCCATACATATTCAATCTATACTACATCATTTTACGCCTGAATGCAATATTTTTGCCCTATATTTTTTTTATTTTCGCAAATTATTTACATTTTAATTTAATCGTGATATACTGTTGTGCGAACAAAAAACATTCCGGAGAAAGAAAATATGACAAAAGATACTTCAATGCGACTGCATAGGATTTTTAACGTAATTCTTGCGGTTGTGCTGGTAATTGCAGGCCTTGGGCTTATTGCAGGATGCCTTTATATCTACTTCGTCAAGGGTGAATATTCGAGAGAGATAGTGGCCGAGATTTTTAAGATGATCTCGATTCCCGTATATGTATCTCTTGCTTTTATCCTGGGTGGCTTTATTTATGAGTTTGTTTCTCCCCTGAAAAAGAAAAAAGAAAAGCCTGAGCGAGATTATGCTTTCCAGCTTTCAAAGCTCTCTGAAAAGAAGAATTTTTCCGAGTGCGATAAGGATGTTTCGAAGGCCATTTCAAAGGCTGAAAAGGTAAGAAAGATTCTCGGAATTATCCGTATTCCCGTAGTTATAATTTGCGCTGTAGCCTTTCTTGTTTACGGCACAAACCCTGAAAATTTCCATCAGTCCGAGATAAACGAATCTATGATAGGCGCTATGACAGTGCTTTGTCCCTGCCTTTTCGTCAGCGGTGCATACTGTATTTTCTATGAATTTTTCAGAAAAAGCAGCATGAAAAAGGAAATCGAGCTTCTTAAAAAACTCCCCGATGCAAAGGGCTCTGCTACCGAAATCAAGGCGGAGGGTAAGGGTAAAAAGATAGCTCTCGTTATTGTCAGGATTGCAGTTATTCTTATTGCCGCAGGTGCTCTCGTTTACGGTGCCCTTGATGGCGGATTTGCCGATGTTATGACTAAGGCCGTCAATATCTGCACCGAGTGTATAGGATTAGGGTGAAAAAATGGATAAAATTTATGATAAAAACATAAATATAGTAGATGACGAATCTGTAAATAAGCTAAAATCGCTTTTTAAAAAAGAGCAGATCTGTTGGTGTGTTTTTGGATTTGTATATTTGTTGATTTCAGCTGTTTTGGGGGCTATTGGTATTTATTTTTGCAGTTTGACCGATTGGGATAGAACTGCATTGATACTATTTGCTTTTACTGAAATTGATTTATTGGTGTTCGCATGTATTAACTTGTTGTATAGCAACAAAGTAAGTGCTTATATTGATTCTATTTCCTATGATTTGAGACATTCTGTAAGGCGGTGTTCCTCGGTTGGAATGCTTATATTTGCTGCTTTATTTAATAGATGTGCACTTGTGTTTCTGATTATCAGTTTTGTTTTTGTTAAAAGGAATACTATAAAATTTGAGTTATTATCAGAAAAGTGCCAACGGAAAGAGTTTGATTATTCGTTTCGCAAAACAATCAATAGCGGACTTACAAAACTTAGGCCTACCAAAAGAAAGCTCATGCAGCTTTATTTCGCCCTTCTTTTCAATGCAAACCTGAAGGGCTTTGCAACAGGTAATATCTATCAGGGCGGCACAAAAAATATGTGTGTCCCCGGTATAAACTGCTATTCCTGTCCCGGAGCTGTGGGAGCTTGTCCCATCGGTTCATTGCAGGGCTCATTCTCCGCAGGAAAGTCAACTATGTTCTATGTTGGCGGTATTCTTCTTCTGTACTGCATCCTTTTCGGCAGAATGATATGCGGCTGGCTTTGCCCCTTCGGCCTTGTACAGGAGCTTCTCTATAAGATCAAGACTCCCAAGCTTAAAAAAAGCCCCGTTACCCGAGTGCTTTCCTTCTTCAAGTACGTGGTGCTTGTATTCTTCGTGTTCATTATCCCCATAATGTACGCATTCCGCGATACCCCCCTGCCTGCATTCTGTAAGTACATATGTCCTGCGGGAACTCTTGAGGGAGGTATCGGTCTTCTTGCAAATAAGGTAAACGAGAGCTATTTCTCAATGCTGGGACCTCTTTTTACATGGAAATTCCTGCTTCTTATAAGCATTTCCGTTGCTTGTGTGTTCATTTTCCGTATGTTCTGCCGATTCGTTTGCCCCCTCGGCGCACTTTACGGACTTTTCAATCGTATCTCCGTGTTCGGCGTAAAGGTTGAGGAGCATAAGTGTACCCATTGCAACCTTTGTGTAAACAAGTGTAAGATGGATATCAAGAAGGTCGGCGACGCCGAGTGTATCTCTTGCGGTGAGTGTGTAAGCGTTTGTCCCACAAAGGCCATCAAGTGGAAGGGAACAAAGAATAAGGCTCTTCCCGATACAGTTGAGGGTAAAAAGACTGCCCGCACCGTAACACGCGCTATCGTTGCAGTTCTTATGTCTGCATTGCTCGTATTTGCTATCGTTCATTACTGGAATCTTGAGGATAAGCGTCAGCCCGAACCCAGTGTGGGTCAGGCAGATGAGGGAAATCAGGTAGGTGACCTTTGCTTTGGCTCAGACCTCCAGATAGTTACCGGCGATGCAATAACCGACGAAACAGTAAATCCCAGAGATACAGGCAAGATCACCATTATTAATTTCTGGGGAACCTGGTGTACTCCCTGTGTAAACGAGCTGCCTTATTTTGATCAGATAGCCACAAATTATAAGGACGACGTAACAGTTATCGCTGTTCATACCGATATGGTATCGGAAACTGCTTCCGGATATATCAAAGACCATTATCCCGAAAGTGATCTCGTATTTGCAAAGGACCTTTCCGGCGAGGAATATTATACTATGCTCGGCGGCAGAGGAACCTATCCCTATACGGTGATTCTTGATGAAAAGGGCGTCATCGTTGAGGTGTTTGTAAAGGCGCTTCACTATGAGGACCTTGCGGCAGTAGTTGACCGCGAGCTTGGAAAATAAGAAAAAGCTCATTGGAGGATTCTCCAATGAGCTTTTTTGCTTTTTAACCTGCAATGTGTCGTGCAACGTGGACGCCGCTGGCAGATGCATGGGAAAGGGAGTGAGTGATGCCGCTTCCGTCGCCGATGATGTAAAGTCCGGGGTGGCAGGACTCGAGGTTTTCGTTTACCGCAACCTCCATATTGTAGAACTTGACTTCAACACCGTAGAGGAGGGTATCGTCATTTGCAGTACCGGGGGCTACCTTGTCGAGGGCGTATATCATTTCAATGATTCCATCAAGAATACGCTTGGGAAGAACAAGGCTCAGGTCGCCGGGGGTCGCCGCAAGTGTAGGAGTTACGAAAGATTCTTCAATACGGCCCTGAGTGGAGCGCTGGCCGCGGATAAGGTCGCCGAAGCGCTGAACGATAACGCCTCCGCCAAGCATATTGCTGAGGCGCGCAATGCTTCCGCCGTAGCCGTTGGAATCCTTGAAGGGTTCGGAAAAATGCTTTGCAACGAGAAGGGCAAAGTTTGTATATTCCGTCTGCTTTTCGGGGTCCTCGTAGCTGTGGCCGTTAACGGTGATAATGCCGTTGGTGTTTTCGTTAACGACAGCACCCTTGGGATTCATGCAGAATGTGCGGACACGGTCACCGTATGTCTCTGTTCTGTAAACGATCTTGCTTTCGTAAAGTTCGTCTGTAATGTGGGCGAAAACTACGCTTGGAAGCTCTACGCGCACGCCGATATCTACTCTGTTTGACTTTGTTTTTATGTCAAGCTCGCGGCAAACTGTCTCCATCCATTTGCTTCCGCTTCGGCCAACGGAGACGATACATTTTTCAGCGGTATACGTTTTTGTGTCGCATACGATCTCGTAACCGTTACTTATGATATTTACATGTCGTACAGGGCAGTTAAAGAAAAACTCGATCTTGTCCTTAAGGTGCGAATAGATGTTTTCAAGAACGATATAGTTTATATCCGTTCCCAGATGGCGAACGGATGCATCCAGAAGATGAAGATCGTTTCTGATGCATTCTGTTTTGAATGATGTTCCTGCAGTGGAATAGAGTTTTGTTCCCTCACCGCCGAAGCGCATGTTTATATCGTCAACGTATTTCATAAGGTCGAGAGCTCTCTTTTTGCCGATATATTCGTAAAGAGTGCCGCCGAAATCGTTGGTAATGTTATATTTTCCATCGGAAAAAGCGCCCGCGCCGCCGAAACCGCTCATGATGGAGCAGCTTTTGCAGCCGATGCAGCTTTTGATCTTTTCGCCGTCGATGGGACAGCGCCTCTTGTTCAGCGGATTGCCTGCTTCGAACACAGCAATCTTCAGATCGGGGCAAAGAAGGGAAAGCTCGTATGCAGAGAAAATGCCGCCGGGGCCGGCGCCGATAATAACAATGTCGTAATTCAAAATAGCACACCTTCCTTTTTTGATATATCTCATTATAACACAAAAATATTATTTGTTCAAGAAAAAAATAAAGGTGCAAACGGTAATTTATGTATGCATATAAAGTTATGATATTTACATATCATTTAGCTTATGATCAGCAAAAAAGAAAAAGCCCACACTTTGTTTTAAAGCGTGGGCTTTATTGCTTATGCATTTAATTTCAGATCTTTTTTGAGGTCTTTTTCAGAACGATAGCGCATCTCTGGGGGAGGTAGCACATAAAGCCTATCCTTCCGTCAGGGTATCTTGTTGCTTTATATTTGTATGATGTATCAACTCTCTCGTGTCCACCGAAGCGGCCTTCGTCTGTTGTGAGGATGACTGAGTATGTACCCTCTTCATGTACGGGAACGAAGTAGCCCTCAAAGGACTGAGAGGGATTGAAGTTAAAGGCAAAAACTGTGTTTCCTTTGCCGTACATAATGACCTTGTCGTCCTGTCCTATCCAAAGGGAATATTCCTCCTTTTTCAGGAGATTCTGCTTTGTAATAAGGTCGATCATAGCCTTGTCGAAGGCAAGAAGATACTCGTAGCGGAGAAGCTTGTTTTCAGCAAGACTCCACTGACGGCGACAATGATGGTAGTTCCAGCCGTTACCTTCACGCGGGAAATCGATCCATTCGGGGTGACCGAATTCGTTGCCCATAAAGTTAAGATAGCCGTCTCCTGCAAGAGTGGAGGTGATGAGACGGATCATTTTGTGAAGGGCTATTCCGCGATCGATAACTGCGCTCTCTCTGTCCTTTGCCATACTCCAGTACATTTCTGAGTCGCAAAGGCGGAACATGATGGTCTTATCGCCAACCAGTGCCTGATCGTGGGATTCGCTGTAGCCAATGGTCTTTTCCTTGGGACGGCGGCTTGTAATTTCATACCAAAGCTTGTACATATCCCATGCTTCATCGGGATATTCCTTTATAAGCTTTATCCAGAGGTCAGGCAGACCCATGGAAAGTCTGAAATCGAAGCCGATACCGCCATCGCGGATGGGAATACACATTCCGGGCATACCGGACATATCTTCAGCTATTGTGATAGCATTAGGGTTAATGCTGTGGATAAGCTCGTTTGCAAGCTGGAGATAAGTGATTGCCTCAATATCAGTATTCATAGAGAAATACATATCATATCCGGTGAAGGAACTTTCAAGACCGTGGTCAAGGTAAAGCATAGATGTAACGCCGTCAAAGCGGAAGCCATCGAAATGGAAAGTTTCCATCCAGAATTTGAGGTTGGAAAGAAGGAAGTGTATTACCTGTCCCTTTCCGTAATTGAAAAGCTTTGTTCCCCAGGCAGCGTGCTCGCCCTTAGGACCCTCATGGAAGAACTGATGGGTAGTACCGTCAAACTCGTTTATACCCTCGGCAGTATTCTTTACGGCATGGGAGTGTACAACGTCAAGAAGAACTGCAATACCCATTGAATGGGCGGTGTTTATAAGATCCTTCAGATCTTCGCTCTTTCCGTATCTTGAGGAAGCGGCGAAGAAATTAGATACCTGATAGCCAAAGGAGCCGTAATAGGGATGCTCCATGATGGCCATTATCTGAATGGTGTTGTAGCCGAGATCCTTTATACGGGGAAGAACGTTATCCTTGAATTCCTTGTAGGAGGCAACCTTGTATTCTTCGCTTGCCATGCCTATATGGCACTCATAAATGAGAGGATTTTTACAGGGCTTGAAATCCCGGTCAGTCCATTCGTAGGAGGACATTGTTTCCTCCACCTCAGCGCACCAGAGATAGGTAACAGGATCCTGAACAACTCTTGTAGCATAAAGGGGAACTCGACGGAGCTCATCTGAGTTATGGATAATAATGGTCTGAACCTTTTGGCCAACCTTAAGGGCATCATAACCTGCAAGATATATTTCAAAGACTCCGTCGTCAAGACGGTTCAGCTTATGCTGTCTTGGCGCCCAGTTGCAAAAATCACCGGTCAGGTAAACAGCTTCTGCAGCAGGAGCCCATTCACGGTATACCCAGCCACTTTCCGTTCTGTGAAAACCGAAGTAATGATGTGCATTGGCAAACTCGGAAAGCTTCTCCCCTTTTTTCAAAAGCTGAGAACGCTTTTTCTTATAGGCGTTCATTCTCAGGTCAATATCTTTTTCAAAGGGAGCAAGATAAGGATCGATCTTAATAATTCTATATGACATGGTGCCCTCCCATAAAATATCGTTTTAATATAACTATACCGCTTTTTTGCAATAAAGTCAACTGCGAGACGGGGATTTGTGTTTACAAGTGCCTTTGTTTATGGTATCATAAGGGCAGAAAGGCTGGTGTATTTATGAGTTCAAAGGTATATTTTTCAAAAAAGATCACTCCCGAAGAGGTGGTAAGGCTTTATCGCCAGATCGAAAGTCCCCTCGAGGGAAGAATTGCCGTTAAGCTCCATTCCGGAGAGCGCGGAAATCAGAACTTCCTCCGTCCCGAAATGTGGAAGGACATAGTAAAAGAGGTTGAGGGAAATCCCGTTGAGTGTAATACTGCATACAGCGGCGCGAGAAACACAACAAGAAAGCACTTGAGCCTTTTGCGTGAGCATGGTTGGCTTGATGCCTTTCGTGTGGAAATTCTTGATAGCGTGGGCCCGGATCTTGAGCTTCCTATCCCTGATGGACGGGCTATCAAGAAGAACTTTGTGGGCAGAAATATAGAAGAATATGATTCTCTTCTTGTTCTTTCTCATTTCAAGGGACATCCCATGGGCGGCTACGGCGGAGCCCTGAAGCAGCTTTCCATAGGTCTTGCCTCATCATTTGGAAAGGCGTATATCCACGGTGTCGGCGAGCCTGATAAGAAGTGGACGGCTGATCACGATTCTTTCCTTATGGCAATGGCAGATGCGGCAAAGTCAGTGATAGACTATTTCGATGGCAAGATCGTTTATATCAATGTGATGAAGAATATGTCCGTAGACTGCGACTGCTGCAGAGTTGCGGAGGACCCCTGTATGAAGGATATCGGCATACTTGCATCCCTTGATCCCGTTGCCATCGATCAGGCGTGTCTTGACCTTGTATATAATTCCGATGATCCCGGCCGCGATCACCTTATTGAGCGTATTGAGTCGAGAAACGGAATCCTCACCGTGGAGGCGGCAGCTGCCCTCGGTGTCGGAAAGCGCGAGTATGAGCTGATTGAAATAGACTGATATAGAATAAAACAAGTAAAAGTGCTGTTGTATTTTGCAACAGCACTTTTACTTATCTCTGTTCACATCTGTCTTTTTATATGCTCAAGGGCGCCTTTTTCAAGACGGCTGACCTGCGCCTGCGATATTCCGATCTCGCGGGCTATCTCCATTTGCGTTTTCCCCTTGAAAAAGCGCATGTTGATTATTGCCTTTTCCCGTTCTCCGAGGGTTTTCAAGGCTTCGCGCAGGGCGATATCCTCAAGCCAGGCATCGTCTCCCGATTCAGTATCGCTTATCTGATCCATAACATATATGGAATCTCCCCCGTCGCTGTATACGGGATCGTAAAGAGACATTGGCTCGGCTATTGCTTCGATTGCCGCCGCAACGCTCTCGGGCTTTTCATCTATTTCCTGAGCTATCTGCTCAACAGTTGGTTCCTGAGAATCGAGGCTCTGCAGTTTTTCTCTTGCCTGGAGGGCTCTGTATGCAAGATCTCTCACAGATCTTGAAACGCGGATCGTGTTGTTGTCTCGCAGATACCTTCGCACTTCTCCGATTATCATCGGAACCGCATAAGTGGAAAACTTCACGTCAAGCTCGGTATTGAAATTATCAATAGCCTTTATCAGACCGATACAGCCCACCTGAAAAAGATCGTCAAGGTTTTCTTTCCTGTTTGTAAAACGCTGAATGATGCTGAGAACAAGTCTGAGATTTCCGTCTATAAGAGTGTTTCTTGCTTTTTCGTCCCCGTCGCGAGCCTTCAGTAGAAGCTCTTTCTTTTCCTTGTCGGAAAGGGTTTTCAGCTTGGAGGTGTTAACTCCGCATATTTCAACTTTGTTATAATACATCCGACCGCCTCGTGATTTTGATACTAAAATTATTGCCACGGGGTCGGGGGTTATACAGTTTTTCGGCGTTCCTCTTATTTCCAAAGAGAACAGGAATATCGGAAGGCAAAAAACAGTTGACAATTACAAACGCGTGTGTTAATATTAAAATAGAAAGATGTATTCGGTAATAAAATGCAGTAAAGGAGAAAAAGCTATGTCGGGTCGAAAAAAGATAATTATTATAACTGCTTTTGCGGTTGCGGCAGTATTGATCGCTTGTGCTGCTTTGGCAATTATTATGGCGGTTATTGGCGGAAATGAGATTTCGGGACTCAAGGTGACCGACTCGGGAAGTGATTTGAACGGTGTCAGAGCCGAGATAGTAGCTGCAGATCTTGATGCTGAAATACCGCACATTACGGTCAAATGGAAAAACAGCACTTTCAAGCAGTACAGTATTGAAGCTCCTTTTGAGCTATATCGGGAAGTGGACGATAAATGGAAAAAAGAAGAGCTTGTCGCGGAGCCTGATGATGATTTCGGAGATACTCTTATGGAGCTTGACAGCTATGAAAAAGACTATCTCCTGAAACACTTTGAACTTTCCGAGGGTGAAAAATACAGGTTTGAAGTAAAGGTTTCTGTAAATGAAGCAGAATATAAGGTTTGGATAGAATTTGAGATATGCGAAAAAGTATCAAGGTACTATTTCAATGCAACTGTCCTTGAACGTGTTTATGATCGAGATGAAAACGGAAGAGATACGGGTTATCTTATAGTTGCCCCTTTTGAGGACGAGCCTGAGAGAAAAAGCTCCGATAAGATACAGGTGTATTGCGATACCGTATACAGCGACAACATCTCTGAATTTATAGATGAGGGCAGCTTTGTCAGAATACTGTACGACGGCAGGATCGAGGAGACCTATCCTGCAAAGCTCCCCACAGTCTATGAGATAGAGCAGATATTTGTTGAGGAGGAAACCTCAGAGTCCTTTGATGCAACGGTAATTAATGTGACAACAAGCTCTTTTCTTGTAACTCCCCTTGAAGGAGAGAGGGAGCTTTCCGTGTCAGATAAGATCTACGTAAATAAAGAGGATCTTGACAGCGAAATGGATGCAGGCATAACAGAGGGCAGTATCGTAAGAATAAGCTATGACGGCAGAATTGAGGAGACGTATCCGGCAAAGATCCCGAAAGTGTATAAAATTGAGTATTTGAGGGGAAGTTACGGTGCGGTAACAGAGCCAGTTCCGCCTCTTGTACTAACAAAAGACAGTATACCCAATACGAAGGATTGGCAAACAAAAGGACTTGAAAGTGCAGGGCTATCCGGCGTTGAGATCGGTGAGCCATATAGTGCGACCTTTGGAGATCTCTATGTTTTAAAGCATTATAATATTTCATCGGTATATTATGATATATTTTTTGCAATAGAAACAAAAGATACTGTATATTTACAAAAAATAAATGAGCTGAGTATGATATCTCTCTTGAATATATGCGATTTGGATGGAGAATACGGTGATGAGATCTGTATACAGGAGTACACGGGAAATGCTGTAAAAACAACTACTGTCTTTTCTGCAGATGATGGAAAGTTATTTAAGATTTTTTCGTCTGCCGGAGAAACAAGGCTTGATACAGGATTTACTTTCGAACTTTGCGCACCGTATCGGGTAGAAATAAAGAATAAATATACCGGATATGAAGCTGAATATAATTTCTCTGATGAAAATGAGGAATACAAAGAGGCTTATGACAATTCGGGAAAACCTTTAGATAACCAAAGCGTATGGCTGTGGCACACGGCGGTATCGCCGATAGACACAGATGGAGACGGTGTATACGAGCTTTTGGCGAAACAGAATACTTGCCTTCTCAGTAATGCAGATAACTTTGGAGAATGCGTCAGTGTTTTGAAATATGATAAAAAGGCCAAGGGATTTAAGGTTATTGATGCTAAGTTTGTTTCAGTTGCAATACCAGAGAGTATTCCTAATACTGATGGATGGCAAAGCAAGCTGTTCGTAGAAACGATATTTGACCCGTATAATACTGAGATCAGCGAGCCATATATTGCGTCCTTTGGAAATCTTTTTGTTATCTCAATGGAGAAAGAAGCAAGGCCTCTACGAGAAATATATTTTGGAATAGAAAACGGAGATGAGATAATAATAAGTCAAGTGACATCATCGGGATATATTTCCAACATGGATTTTTGTAACGTAGACGGTATCCAAGGTGATGAAGTCATCGTTTCTTCATTTAACGGTGGTGTAGGTGGTGCAGGCGGATATGATTCGTATATCTTCAGGGTCAATAAAGGAGTTCTTGATTGTATTTTTTTTGCAAACAGAGGAAATAATGAGAACAGCGGATTTGAGTCAAGACTGATAGCTCCGTTTAGCCTAGAAATAACGAACAAATACACCGGATACAGATATGTTAAAGATTTGAAAGACTGTCGCTGGATGGTAGGGCAAGGATTTGATGAAAACGGAGTGCCAATTTCAAACTTTCAGGCAAATCTTGATAACATAGATAGCATTGAAACAAAGGATCTCGACGGAGACGGTGTATATGAGCTTATATGCCGCCAATATACAAGCTTTGGAAGTACAGCGGACTA
Source organism: Candidatus Avispirillum sp. (assembly GCA_045636685.1). GTDB lineage: Bacteria > Bacillota > Clostridia > Oscillospirales > CAG-272 > Avispirillum. Next base: position 26,868 of record JAZTXZ010000055.1, read on the forward strand.
TATTGGGTATGCAATGTCAACATGGGAATATGATGAAGATGAGGGAGAGTTTATAGTAATAGATACGGAGTTTATTTCCTATATGCAACAATAAGAAATCAGCGTTCTAGATAATTTCTAAATAATATACGCACAGGAAGTTAAATAAAATAAGCCCTATGCTTTACATTTATGCAAAGCATAGGGCTGTTTTCAGCATCAAGAGATGTAATTCAATTCGGGTTAACCTCACCGACAAACCCGAATTTTCTCGTTAAAGAATAAATAACAAATCAAAATCCAAAGGCTATGCGAACTCAGCTCGCATAGCCTTTGGATTATTCATTTCTCCTCACCGCAAGGTCATATTCCTCGGCGAGGCGGTTCCACGTGCGGCGGTCGACTCTACCTGTCATATCAAGGCCGCCGATGCGCTGAAACTCTCTGACAGCTCCGTCGGTTGTGCTTCCGAATCTGCCGTTTGGGGGAATATAGCCGTATGAATCGTAAAAAATCCTCAGCTCGTTGAGCATGAGCTGAATAATTTGCACAAGATCGCTCCTGTCCCCCTGGCCTGTGGAAAATCCCGGGTCATCAGGGAAGGGAGATAAACTTCGGCTTTTGCCGAACAACTCTGCATAATATCTGTATTCGCTGTCTATGGATTCCCATGTGGAAAAGTCTGCGATCCCAGTAATATCAAGGCCGTACAGCTCTTGAAAATGGCTGACCGCCTGTTTTGTGCGATTGTCGTAAATGCCGTCAACAGCTACGCTGAGAGAGGGCTCATCTGTCCATCTTGAGAGAGCACGAAGCTTTTTCTGCAATTGCATAATAAACGGCTCTCTTTCCTTAATATCGTACCATTCCATAGCAAATTTCTCCTTTCTCTTGCTTTTCAACCAATATTTCCGGGGAACTGTCCCTCGTTTACCTTTTCTCCTTCAACGAGGTCACGATATAGCTCTGCTATGCGGTTGTACGTGAGAAGTGCAACGACTCCGTCGGGCTGCAGACCGAACAGAGACTGGAAGGCAAGGACCGCTGCTTCCGTTGAAGGACCGAATACCGAATCCTCCGTAAGGGGCGGTATCTGAGGGTATGCCTCAGAAATTTTATTGAGATATCTTTGTATGCGCTGCACCTCTTCGCCACGGCTTCCGAGACGGATAGGGAAGCCGGGATAGGGTTCTGTTGTATCGGAGAAATAGCCTTGCGGTAAGCTTTCAAGCATTCCCTGATAGGTTGAATATATTGCCTCCCAGGTGCTCAGATCCACAACTCCCGTGTCAGGCAGGCCGTATTCTCTTTGGAAGGAGCGGACAGCACTTTCAGTGGATGGGCCGAAGATGCCGTCGATCACCGGTGCTTCGACCACAGGATTGAAAGTGGAGATAAACCGCAAAAAATATTGAAGGTCAGCTGCCCCTCTTCCGCGATAGCCGAGGGAAAGAGTCTGGGCAAAAAGATCTGTTACCTCTTCCGGGGTAAGTCCCTCGGAGTTAAGATCCGAGAGGTTTTTGACGCCTGAGTATATCCGTGCAATTGCATACCAGGTTGCCCTGTCAACCCTTCCCGTCTGAGGAAGGGAGAATATCTCTTGAAATGTTCGGACGGCATCCTCTGTGTCTGTTGCAAAGATTCCGTCGATACGTGCAATTTTCGGGATGGCAGGATAGTTTCTAGAAATTCTGTTAAGCCTTGTTTGAATTGTCTTAACGTCGTTGCCCGAGCTTCCCACTGTAAGCACTCTGCCCGGATAGCTTTCCGTGTTTCCTTGGATGGGGGCATCGAAAACCAGTCCTATATCGCTGCCGTAATATCTTGAGAGGATATCAAAAGGGCCAAGGCCCTCGTTGGCAAGGGAAACGGTGCCCCATTGCAAAAGGCCGGGGCATGTGGTGTTCTGTCCGTCGCAATATAGGGCAAAAAGTGGCTCAACAGTGCCCTCGCGGCGGATATAGGTGTCGAAAATATCGTCAACGATATTCGATATATTTTCATAAATATCACGCCCATAGGTGAAGGACTGGTCTATGGCTGTGGAATTGGTTATATCAAAATTGTAGCCTCTGGAACGGTAATATTCCGTATAGATACGGTTGAGTGTAAATGATATCTGTGCAAGAATATTTGCCCTCAGGGCACTTTCGGGCCATGTTGGGTATATCTCGCTTGAAGCGACGTTTTTTATGTAGTCAACAAAGGAGACCGTAACGTTTTGGGCATTGGAATCCGGCTGTCCCAGATGCACTGTCACCGTCTCCGGTATAAACGGGAGATTTTGCTGTCCGTTCATTGGGGTATTCCTCCGTTATTCTGAAGACTTGGGTATCCCGGGGTCTCAAACCTTTGGGGAAGTGGATTAGGCGGAAGTGGCGAAAACTCCGTAAGAGGTATAAGATTTGCTTTTTGTATTGAGGTGATGCTGTCAAAAATGGGAACAGAATAGTCATCGATTCCGTAATATCCGTCCTTTCTGATAACAACGGTGTAGGTGGAAAAAGGCGGCTTTTCCGGATATGAGCTTTCGGGCGATTGAGAGAGGAAAAGAGCAGGAGCGGGCAGGCCTATGGTTTCTGTAATGCCCGAGGCATCTGTCCGTAGGGTGGCGATGCTTTTTCCCTCTGAGTCTGTAACGGTGACGACGGCACCGGGGATGGGGAAAGCCCCGTCGGCTGTGGATGCCTGGATTTTGAGAAAGCCGGTTCCTTCTGTGTTTTGCATATATATCTCCATTCTGCCTTGTTAGGCATAAACAGTTTTATTGGTTTTCAGGTGTGCTTTCATTGCTTTTGCGAAAGAGATGTTACTGTAAGGTAAACGGAAAGCATGAGAAGCGTTATGTTGACTCCTGTTTTCAGCTGAACCGAAACAGACAGCACCCAGAACAAAAGTACAGTTATCACAGATATTATTCTTGCAATTTTGTATGCAAGATCGGGCAGCATAAAAAGCTCGAAGATCTCAATGAGTGCTTCTCCTCCGTCCAGGCACAGAACGGGCAGCAGGCTGACGGCAGAAAATCCAAGAGAATAATATCTGAAATCATCAGGAAAAAAAGGCATGATGGCAAAAGCTGCCCCTGCGGCGCTTCCGGAAAGGCACACGAAAAGAGATTGAAAGGCAGTATGTGTTCCCGAATAGAAAAGCCGTATTCCCGATGAGCAAAGGCTTAGGGTTGGAACCCCCCAGCCCAAAAGCAGTGCACAGATCAGGTGCCCTACCTCGTGGACGGTAATTGCCCATATGAGCGACAGGGGACTTTGGCATGATAGCAGGGCAAGGGCGAAAAAGAGGATCCCTGCCATTATATCAGCCCTCCTTGGAGAGCAGGAGGGAGAGAGAATCTGCCACAATGTCCCAAAATCCTTTTTCCGCCTGTTCTTCGGGAGGGGTAAAAGTGATGGCGCAGGCAGCAGAGCTTTCCTTGTATTTTTCGCAGTCCAGCGCTGTAAATAACAGCGACAGTATACAGACAGCCGTCAGGAGAGCGATGCATATATATTCGTTTTGGGTGCTTTGATTTTTGGGGTTGTTGCGTTTCATCGGTTTATGCCTTTCTTTTATTATTTATATGTATATTTGCGTCAAAGTGTTAATGCCCTCGCAGCTTTTTATTTGCGATGGGAGGTGTATGTGTATTTCACAAAAGTGGTTGACAAAACAGCGGTGCGTTTGTTAAAATTGTAATATAAATTATGCAAGGAGGCAAAGCTTTGAAAAAGACTTTAAAAACTGTATTGCTGTCCCTTGCTGTCTGTGTAATGCTGTGTGCGCTGTGCGTTGGCGCATTTTCAGCTGCGGCGGTAAGCGACGATCCTTCCGACTCTTATGTAAGGCAGATAGCAGAAAATGAGGATCCATCCATATCCCTATGGTTTGAGCATTCCTTCAAAAAGGTGTTAACAAAGGATATTACCCATTCCGGTATGGATACATATTCCGTTTATATGGCAAAGAACGAGATCGAAAATGCTCAGTTTATCCTTTATTCCGATACGGATAAAACGGGTATGAAGGCAGCCGTTACAAGCTTTACCGACGGTAAAGGCAACGAGATCCCCGCAACGGTGTATTATCAGATGTATATCACCACAACAGATCTGAATAAGACCTCCGTATGGGGTTCCACAGAGGAAACCTCTATAATCCGAGAGGGCGAAACTCCCGATCCGATGGTTCCCGCTGCAAACATCGGCTCATTCAAGCTGAATGGCGGTAAGAGCCAGGCCTTTTATATCAGGCTGAAATCAAGTGAGGATACACCCTCAGGTTGGTATTCAGCACAGCTTAATATCACAAATTCCGAAGGCAATGTCGTAAAGACAGCTACTGTATTTGCATATGTGTGGGATTTTGTGATAGATGAAAAAACTGAGTTCCAGACATCCATTTACTTTGATAAAAAAACTGACTACGGCGGAACATATAAGGGATTTTTCGATTATCTTCTTGAAAACCGCATCGTAGGAATGGATATTCCGAACGGATTGAATCCTAATAATCCCTATCTCACAAATGACCGTGTAAATACTGTTCGTGTAGGTGTTTCCGGCGGATATATGGACAATCAGTATAACTATTCGTCTTATCCTGAGCTTTACAGCACACTAAGAAACTCGCCTTACTGGGAAGAGTTTAAGGATAAATTGTATTTTTATACAGTTGATGAGCCTATGAGCCAGGAGCAGCAGGATGCTGTTTTGGCTGCGGGAGGAAAGAACTCTCAGCATACCGTTACCGATGTTATCGAGCGCGATGAGCTTCTTGATAAATATTGGGGAGATATGGCGGCAACTTGTGTTCCTTATCACCATGATCATCCGTATCCCTATTATTACTATCATAAGCCCTATTCAAGCTATAATGATTATGAGCTTATGGACGCAACCCAGGCAATGATAGATACTGATTCCTGCCGCATATGGTGTCCTCTGCTCACAGCATTTACTCCCAATGAGGAGCTTGCAAACTTTAATTATGCAGAAGATTACAGAATCATGCCCATCCGCAGCATCACTCATCAGATATCAGGTCTTTATACTATCCCCAATCCTTCGTCTTCTCTCGGTTATGACTATATAAGCGGTTTTTATAACTGGGATAATATCTACGGTGAGTTCTATGACAGAACTATGTCGGATATTACTATTAAGAACGAGAAAAACGGTACTGATACATATAAGATGTGGACATATCTTGCGGGCTGTAACAATCAGTATACATACTGCCATCACCTTATTGAAAGCACAGGCCTTCAAACTAAGATGCTGTTCTGGCAGTGCTATCAGCAGGATATAACCGGTTACCTTTACTACTATGCAAATGAATGGGATGCAAATGAACTTGATACTACCGATACAGGCGCTCTCTCGAGCCTTGAATGGACCCCCGGTATCACAAGGTATGACGGAAAGTATAATATTTACGGAGCAGGTGTCCTTTTCTACGGTTCTGCTCATGCAAGAGGAGTAAGAGGTGTTCCCTATGTAGGCACTATCCGTATTGAGCATATGCGTGACGGTATCGAAGAATACCAGATGCTTACGATGCTTGAGGACTATATCGGCGAAAAAGAGACAAAGGATATCGTGAAAAAGGTATCAACAAACGTTGTTCGCTATCTCTCTCTTCCCGGTTTTGACAGAAGCGCATGGGACAGCTCTATGGATGATTACGATATCATGGCAAAGGTCCGCAGGGAAGTTGGCGATACTCTTGAGGCAGAGATACAGAAGGGCCACTGCGATCACAGCTTTGACGAGGGAATCGTTGTCCTTGAGGCTACCTGTCTTGAGATCGGAACGCTCCGCCGTACATGTACTGAGTGCGGTGTAACCACTGACGATATAATTCCTACATTCCACGCAGAGGGAAGCTGCTACAAAAAGATCTCCGGAAATGCAGCAACTTGCACAGCTGACGGCTCTGAGGTATATGAGTGCACTATCTGCTCAAATAAGAAGACAGTAACTACAACTGCATTCCACAATGACACAAAGTATTACAGCTACGAGCAGACAAGCAAAAGCGCACATACAGTATATTGCACAGTATGCAAGGAAAAGGTGAACGTACTTGGCCATACATACTTTACCTTGGATACAGCAACCTGCACCGAGGGCGGTAAGATGATGGATATATGCCGCTATTGCGGATACGAGACTCTTCCTAAAGATGACAAAGAAAATCCTGTGGAGACTTTAACTGAGGCGAAGGGCCACAGCATTGTAGAGATCACAGCAGAGGCAGATTGCACAGAAGCAGGCTATACAAGTATTGCATGTAAGAACTGTGATTACGAGGAAATTACAGTTATTCCTTCAAAGGGTCACAGCTTTGAGGAAGGCTACTGTACAGTCTGCGGAGATATTGATCCCGACTACGCACCCGAGCCTGACTATGTAGTAGGCGATATCGACGGCGACGGAAAGATAAACGCAAAGGATACGAATATGCTCAAGCGCGTATTTGCAGGCGTTGTATCTCTTAATGATACACAGAAGAAGGCTGCAGACATTGACGGCGACGGAAAGGTCAACAGCTTTGATGCAAACCATCTTATCAGACTTGCAACAGGCGGCTGATAAGCATTATTAAATAAAAAAGAGATACGGCTTGCCGTATCTCTTTTTTATTTAATTGGCTCTGATAGGGCCAGCTTTTATTCGCTTCTGAGTGCTTCTACGGGGTCCTTCTTTGCGGCACTCTTTGAAGGGATGATGCCTGCAATAAGTGTAAGGAGCACACTGATGGCAATGAGTATAACAGCAACATCAAGAGGGAGGAATGCTTTAAGGTTGCCGATATCGGTAAGTGCCCGGATAATAGCGTTGATGGGGAAGCAGAGAAGTGCTGTGATGACAACGCCGAGAAGACCGGAGGCAAATCCGATAATAACTGTTTCCGCATTGAACATGCTTGAAACATTCTTTTTAGATGCACCGATGGCACGGAGAATACCGATCTCCTTCGTTCTTTCCTGAACGGAGATAAGAGTGATGACTCCGATCATTATAGAGGAAACTATAAGGGAAATGGCAACAAATGCAATAAGAACGTAGGTGATAGCATTGATGATCGTTGTCATGGATGAGAGCATGATTCCGATCACGTCTGTATATCGGATCTCTTGCAGATCGTCAACGGAATTATTGTATTCCTTGATACATTCTTCGATCATGTCCTTGTTTTCGAAGCTGGAAGCAAAGAGATTGATCTTGGCAGGGTCATCAAGATCGATGCAACCGAGAGTGGCCATGTTCTTTTCATAGGTGCTTTCGGAGAATTCAAGCACCTCGTCATAGAAGAGGGCAGCATCGGCTTCGCTGAGATTTTCCATAGTCATTGTGAGCATGGAAATAAGAGTGGCAGTATCGTAAGCGGAGAGTGCTTTCATAGCCTCTGCAGTCATCTGCATGGTTACCTGCTCTGTAAGGATCCTTTCATAATATGAGCGGATATCCTCCTCGCTCATTTTCTCAAGGGCAGTAGTAACGTCAGCTTCGCTCATACCTGTGCTCTGTATCATAACGGCAGAGAGCGTTGATTTCATAGTTTCAAGGGGAGTCGCTTCAATTTGCTGAGAAACTATTCCTTTAACAGTTTCCTCATCGGGGATGCTTGCCATAACCTTGTAGGTCTCGGCTTTCTTTGCATCGTCAAGTGAGTTGATATAGGAAATGAAGTAAGCCTTCTTTTCGTCGTCTGTAAGCTCATTTGTGTTCTCGCCGAAGGGAAGACCTGTGAAGATATCAGTGGAGGGAGATTTCTTCTGTGCTTCAACAGCGGGAGAATCGGAGGATTTTTCGATAACGTATTTTGTGAGATCGGATGTGTAGCCGATGGAGCCTGTGATCATTGCGCTTGTTGCATTCTCTGAAGGACGGATTATACCTGATACTTTGAGATCAAATCCGTCAGCCCAAAGAAGCTGAAGACCTGCATCTGTTGTGCTCATATCGGTATAGTTTCCTGTTGCCTCGTCAACGGTGTAGCGGGCTGAATTGAGTATAACGCGGAAATTCATATCGCAGATCTCTTCGTATGTCCAGCTCTGAGATGAGGTTGTTATCTGAGTTCCTTTGAGCACAGCGTCAAAGGCCTCCTCGATCTCCTTTTCGGATTTAAGACCGAGAGCATAAAGGGTCATATCGTCGATCTCATTGTTTTCGTTTACAACAAGAACGATTTCATTATACTTATCGGGCCATTCGCCGTATATAACGTCATACTGTGAAAGAACCACGGGGCTGACTTGATTGCCGTCTTTGGAGGGGAGTATCTCTGTCCATACATTGTTTGAGCTGCTTCCCATCATGGAAGAAGAGCCCATCATGGAACCGAGGGCGGAATCGTTCTGGGATGTGATCATGCCGGACATATCCATACCCATGTACTTGCTGATAGCCTCAGCCATAAGCTTTTCCGAGTCAGAGCGGATTATCTTTCCGTCAACATCCTTTGTGTAAATGAGAAGATCCAGGTCATAGGAATACTGTATTCCGTTGAGAGCCTTATTGAGATCCTCGTCCTTTTTTATTTCCTTTTCAAGGAATTCCTTAAAGGAGCGCAGGTCGTTTTCCGTGGTTTCCATATTGTTGAGGGCATTGAGCATCTCTATCATAACTGCCTGAGAATAAACCTTGCCCTCCTCGTGCTCCACGCCGCCGTCAGGGTCGATACCCATAAAGGTCTGCATCAGGGTGCCAATATCAACGGTGGTTGCCTCAAGAGTGAGAGGATAGGAGGAGAGGGTATCTTCCTGAACGGTATTGATCCACTTTGTAACTCCGTTGGAGATGGCGAAAATAAGAGCAATTCCGATAATACCGATGCTGCCTGCAAATGATGTAAGCACGGTTCTGCCCTTCTTTGTGAAAAGATTCTTAAGAGAAAGGCCGAAGGCTGTTGCAAAGGACATAGAGGGCTTCTTTTCCTTTTTCTTTTTTGCCTTTTCTTTTTCAGCAACAGCAGCATTTTCTTTATCTGCCTCCTCCGCTGAAAGGGGAGCAGAATCGGATGTAACAATGCCGTCGAGCATGCGGATGATTCTTGTGGAATACTTGTCTGCAAGTTCGGGGTTGTGTGTTACCATAATAACAAGTCGGTCCTGGGATACTTCCTTGAGTATTTCCATAACCTGAACGCTTGTCTCGGTATCGAGGGCGCCTGTAGGTTCGTCTGCAAGGATAATATCGGGATTGTTTACAAGAGCGCGGGCAATGGCAACTCTCTGCATCTGACCGCCGGACATTTCTGAGGGGCGCTTTTTCAGCTGATCTTTAAGGCCTACTTTTTCAAGAGCCACAACAGCCCTCTGGCGGCGTTCCTTTTTGGAAACACCGGAAAGAGTAAGGGCAAGCTCAACATTCTGTAAAACAGACTGATGAGGGATAAGGTTGTAGCTCTGGAAAACAAATCCGATGGAATGATTGCGGTAAGTATCCCAGTCACGGTCCTTATATTTCTTCGTGCTTCTGTTGTCGATAATAAGGTCACCCTCGGTGTATTGGTCAAGACCTCCGATAATATTGAGAAGGGTGGTTTTTCCGCAGCCGGAGGGACCCAGTATAGATACAAATCCGCTTTTTTTGAAGCTGAGGTCGATACCCTTGAGCGCGCGGACCTCATTGTCTCCCGCGGAATAATTCTTAATAATATTTTTCAGTTCGAGCATCGTTTTAAGAATTCCTTTCTGAAATAGTGTCTGCCAGCATATCGTTTATCTTATGGGCAACAGCGCGAAGAGTTGCGATTGATTCCTCAGCTTCTGTGAATTCTTCCTCCGAAAGCCAGCACTCTTCATCGGAGAAGGTGAAGACGCGGTCTATACCTTCAAGAGCTTCGATGGCTTTATCGGTAAGCGAAAGATAACATTTTCTTTCATCATCGGTGCTTTTTGTTTTGGAAATAAAGCCGTCCGCCTCAAGCTTTTTGCACAAGGAGGACATATTTCCCTGGTTGAAATCAAGTGCCTTGAAGAGAGAAGAAACAGTTGCTTTTTCTGTTTTTCTGATGAGGTTGAGGACTGCCACTTGGGTTGGGGTAAGCCCGTAGCTTTGTGCTGCGGGAAGCATAAGACGTTCTATTCCAGATCTTATTCTGATAAACTCCTCATGAGTTTCCATTATAAGATCACAGGTTTTTTTAAGATGATTGTTACTCATGTTTGTTACTTCCTGAATCTGTTTTATATTTAAAACCTTACCTTTGCGGTAAAGCGTTTTTTGCAACGGGGGCATACAACGGGATGACTGCCCTTTCTTTTAGGCAGGCGGAGCATTGCTTTGCAGTGGGGGCATTTTCTGTATCTGTAATTTTTATGATCACGGATACGGTTTTTTGTGAGGATGAAAAAGTTTTTTGTGGGATTCCATATTTTGAGAAAAGCATTGTTCTCTTTTCTTCTGGCATGTATGTTTTTTGAAAGGACTCTGAAAACCATCCAGAAGAGATCAAGAGCCTGCAGAGCATAGAGACCTATGCGAACAGGAGTGAATCTGACGAAGAGAAGTACTGTCCAGATAACGAAATAGAAAATAAATAAAGCGAAATAAAGCTGATCGACGCCGTATCTTCCGTAAAGGAAGCGGGTAAGCTTGTCACGAAATCTCATATAGCCTCCGGAATGACACAATAATATTTGAAACAAATGCAGTATAGTTATATTGTATTATATTTTATAGCAAAATGTATTAACAAATTGAAAACCATTGAAAATTCGCCGTTGAAAAAAGACGAATTATATGTTAATATTAACTGAATACGTCTTTGGGAGGCAGATATGATTTTTGAAAAATGGCTTATGCCCGATCTTGTGGTAGATAATTATTCCTGTGTTACCCCTGAGCTTGTGAAAAAAATGGGAGGTAAGGCCCTCCTTTGCGATGTAGATAACACCCTTGCGACCTATGATGACCCCACCCCTCCCGCACCCCTGGTTGAGTGGATAAGCTCCATGAGAGCGGCAGGGATAGAGATCGCCTTCGTTTCCAATAACGACTGGGAACGCATCCGCCTTTTCAATGAGGAGCTTGGCCTTGTAGCCTATGCGAAGTCAAAAAAGCCTTCCTATAAGAATCTCAAGGTGGCGGCAAAGGATCTCGGTCTCGATAAGAGCGAGTGCGTTCTTCTCGGCGATCAGCTCCTCACAGACTGCGCTGCAGGAAAGCGCTTCGGCATCCCTGCAATCATCGTTCCCCCTATAAAGGACAGAACCTCATGGTTCTTCCGCTTTAAAAGATGGCTGGAAAAGCCCTATATGAAGAAATACAGAAAACTGCATAAATAAGAAATGAGGAATCAACTATGTCAGACAGAATTATAAAGCTCAGAGCGCTTATGAAGGAGAAGGGATTTGATGCTCTTTATGCAACAAGCCCCGAGGCGCACCTTTATCTTTCAGGATACAACAATCCCGACGGATGCCTGCTTATTACAAGTGAAGGCGCATCCTTTGCGTTTGAGGATTTCAGATATATCGAGGCTGCAAAGCGCGAGATCAGCGGTGATGATTTTACAGTTATCATGCCTACGGGTCCCAGAAAAGAATGGCTTTCTGAGGCACTTTGTGCTTGTGGAGCAAAGGTTGTTGCATATGAGGATGCAACTCTTTCCTGCCGCTCACTTGAAGCTTTGAAAAAGGAGATCCCTCTTTGCGAGTTTGTTCCCGCAGGGGATATCATATGTGATCTTCGCGTTTTCAAGGACGAGGGCGAGGTTGAGTGTATCGTAAAGGCTCAGCGTATTGCGGAGAAGTCCTTTATGGAGCTTCTTCCTCTCATCAATTACGATTGCACAGAGACATACGTTGCGGCTCAGCTTGAATTCCTTATGAGAAAGAACGGAAGCGAGGGCGCAAGCTTCGATACCATCGCAGTAAGCGGCTCCAATTCCTCCTCCCCCCACGGTGTTCCAAGAAATGTTAAGCTTGAGAAGGGATTTCTCACACTTGACTTCGGCGCAATGATCGGCGGCTACCATTCCGATATGACGAGAACTATCGTTATCGGTAAGGCAGACGAGAAGATGAAGCATCTTTATAATACGGTTCTTGATGCTCAGATGGCAGTTCTTGAGGTTATCAAGGAGGGCGAAAGCTGCTTCAAGATGGATAAGATCGCACGTGATATTATCTATGGCAGAGGATATGAGGGTGCATTCGGCCACGGTCTCGGCCACGGTGTTGGTCTTGAGATCCACGAGGCTCCCAATCTCAGTCCCCGATCAGGCGACAGAAAGCTTATCTGCGGCGATATCGTAACAGTTGAGCCCGGAATCTATCTCGAGGGTCAGTACGGCTGCCGTATCGAGGATATGGTACATATCACAAAGGGCGGCGCCGTTAATCTTACTCAATGCACAAAGGAGCTTATTGAGATCTAATAGGCTGATTTAATAAAAATACTAAAAGCAAGAGCAGCAAAAAGCGCGTCTCTTGCTTTTTTATTTGTCGGTTGGTAGATAAATTCGGGTTTGTCGGTGAGGGATTATGCAGAGGACTTTTTTGTAATAAATCCCTCTACACTCCCAAAAAAACTTCAAAAAGG
>JAZTXZ010000056.1:0-6934 GCA_045636685.1 Candidatus Avispirillum sp.
CGTCGGGGACGCCGGTCCCTACGACAATGTGTATCGATTTCGTTTGTTTATACATCAAATTTCGTTTTGGTTCTTGTTCAGATGTGTGGGATGTCGAGGGCGCCATCCCCTCCCCATTAAACACACCGACAAACCCGAATTTGAACTCCACTGATAAAAAATAAAACCGCCCGAAGGCGGTTTTATTCAACAGTTGTTTTTATTCTCAATTAGTGCTTGTCGTGGTGATGGCCGGGGAGATGGAAACCGTGACGGGCTCTTCTTGCGCCTGCCATATCTGTAGCACCACGGGAGCTCTTCTTGCCCTCGGGAGTAATTTCGCCTGCTGCCTGAAGGGCCATCTTTGTGAGCATGGGGCCTACAAGCTCGTATACGAGAACGGAGAAAAGAACGATGTTTCTGACAAGTGCGCCGTCGGTGCTGCCAAGATCAAGAGCTGTGAGAGACATACCGAGAGCAACGCCTGCCTGGGGAAGAAGTGTGATACCAAGGTACTTATTAACTGTGGGGCCGCACTTTACTATCTTTGCGCTTCCGAGAGTACCGAAGTATTTACCAAAGGAACGGAAAAGAATATAAACGATACCGATACCAACGATTGCGAAATCGGTGAATGCTGAGAAGTCAAGCTCAGCTCCGCTGAGAGCGAAGAACATAACGTAAAGAGGAGCTGTCCAGCGCTCTGTTCTGTCCATGATCTCCTCGGAAACATCGCAGATGTTGCAGAAGATGGTTCCCAGCATCATGCAGGTGAGAAGAGTGGAGAATCCTACGTGAACACCGAAGAAATCGAACTTGATAGTTGTCATAGCAACGGTGAGAAGCACGAAAGCGATGGAAATAGACATACGCTTGCTTCGGGAGTGGAAGAATCTCTCTGTGAGATGGAAGATAAAGCCCATTATAGCACCGAGAAGGAGAGAAAGAACAACCTCAAGGAGGGGCTCAACGATTACGGAGATGAAGTCAAGAGCGCCGCCGCTAACCATGGACTTTGCAACACCGAAGGAAACTGCGAAAATAACAAGGCCGACAGCATCGTCAAGAGCAACGATGGGAAGGAGAAGGTCTGTAAGGGGACCCTTAGCCTTGTACTGGTTTACAACCATGAGTGTTGCCGCGGGAGCTGTTGCGGATGCGATAGCTCCGAGGGTGATAGCTGCGGGAAGGGATATTTTATCAGGCATCATAAAATGAAGTCCGATAAGTGCCGCATCAACTATAAGTGTTGCTGCCAGCGCCTGAAGGATACCGATAACTGTTGCCTGCTTACCTGTTTTCTTAAGAGAGGAAAGACGGAATTCGTTACCGATGGAGAATGCAATAAATCCGGTTGCCACCTCTGTGATGATCTTGAAGGATTCAACCTCGTGAATTGAGGAAAATCCTACGCCCTCGGGAAGGGGGAGCGCTCCGAGACAGAAGGGGCCTATAAGAATACCGGCAATTATATATGCCGTAACTGCAGGAAGCTTTAAAAGCTTTGCAAGGCGGGACATGAGAAGTCCTGCAAGAAGTGTGATGGAAACACTTAAAAGGATTGCCATTTTTAATACCTCTTAATATGTATAATAATTAATAGGAAAAAAGCGTACCCGTCAAATATAGCACTTTGCTCTCATTCTGTCAATAGATTATTCAAATTTACTTGCATAACACCTTTGGAAATTTTTGTTTTTTCTCCGGTGTTGACAATGGGGAGGAAATAATGTATAATTATGAAAATTTTAATTTTGGAGTTAATATGAAAAAGATTGCATTTATACTTGCGCTCGTTCTTTGCTGCGGTATGCTCTTTTCCTGCGGTGATCCCAAGGCAAAGGATATCCTTGATGACGACGGAAATGTGGTTGCTGTCGGTTATTACAAGGGAAATAAGCTTGTCTATAAGGAAGAAACCAATGACAAGGGTGATCTTGAGGCGCGTACTACATACGATGATGACGGAAAAGTTGAAAAGCTTGAGAAGTATGCCGGCGGCAAGCTGAAAAGTGAGTCCGTATACGAGTATGGCGACAAAAAGGGCAACTACACAGAAAAAAGATCTAATTTTTCTCACGGAGTTGTGATTTCCGTAACTGAGGATAAATACGAGAACGGACGAATCGTTTTGTCTGAAACTGTAGTATCCAAGGGCGGAGATGAGGCAAAATCCGATATTTCCAAGTATACATATGATGACGAAAAAGGCACCGTAAAGGAAGAGCTTTTCTCCGGAGAGACAAAGGTAAAGGAAGTTCTTACAGATAAGGACGGAAAAGTTGTTTATACTCTGGAAATCAATGAAGGCATTAATTCTGTAAAGACCTACTATGAAGACAAAAAGATCACAAAGGTTGAGAATTATAATAAGAAAGGCGACCTTTTGATCAGCATTGTTAATGAGTATGACAGCGAGGGAACCATAAAGGGAAGCAAGACCTATAATGCAAACGGTGAGCTTCGCGAGTATTCCAATTATGTATATAAAGACGGAGTTCTTCTCGGTATGCACAGATATAATCCCGATGGAACTATCTCCAGCACCATTGAATATGACAGCAACGGTAAGGCTACTATTCATGATGGAATCTTCATCGATCTCGACTAAATTGATTGCAAAAACCGAATAAATGAAAAAGAGGCTGTTGCGCTTATGCAACAGCCTCTTTTTTACTTATTTTCTTCTATGATCTCATCCATTATGCGTGCTGCGATCCCAACGTAGTCTTCGCAGCTTCTGCGGTGGTAATAAGCCTCGGTTCTTTTTTCGGGTTCGGGCTCGGAGGGGCCCACGGGCAGATCGAGGAGCTCGCGGCATATGTAAGAGCCGTTTTTTTCTTTGAATCGCGCGGCGATCTGCTGAATCAGAGCATAGTGTGCCTTTTTTGCATCATGGTCGCAGGGGTCGAGAGGGCCGTACAGGAGTCCGGCTACCATAAATGCACCACTGGCAGCACCGCAAACCTCTCTCAGTCTTCCCATACCGCCGCCGAAAGATGCGGAAAGCATGGTTGCAGTTTTTTCGTCAATACCCGTAATATCGGAAAATGCCAGGAGAACTGCCTGCGCGCAGTTGTATCCGTTTTTAAAAAGCTCTCTTGCTTTTGCTTCGTGGTTCATAATTTTATCCTTTCATTTGCAATGCTGTTTGTATTCTTGCATACCGAAAAATTCTCGTTTGTCTGAGCATTCGTATAATGCAAAACCTTTATCCTTGCCTGTTTTCTTTTTTCGTTTTTGATTATATCAACGACTGTCCGTTGATCTTGAGTCTGAAACGCAGGCCCAACTTTTCAGCGGCCTTGCGGCAAAGCATCATACGCTCAAGGAATATCTCGAAATAGTCCATAATGCTGGATATTTCCGTGTCGATCTCAAGGCGCAGGGTTATTTCTTCCTTTTCTCTGTCAACGGTAAGGGAATAATCCGTAACGGAATAATTTACTCTGTCATGAATATCGAAGGTTGTAACGTCGCGGTTGCGCACTCGGCTGCGGCGAACATCGGATTTGTCCGCAAGGATCAGGGCTGCGGAAATATTGTCAACAGGCACACCTGTGCCCTCGTCATGATTTCCGATAGCGCATACAATCGTAGCCACGTCCTCTGCGCTCATGCCCTTTGAAAGAAGGATGCGGAAGGCCATGACCGCACCGCTCTGGGAATGCTCGACGCGGTTCACGAGATTTCCGATATCGTGAAGATGAGCGGCGATCTTTGCAAGCTCGATTTCGTGGGCACTTGCTCTCAGAGAGCGAAGAATATACTCGCAGGTGCGGCTCACGGTGCCTACGTGGGCAAAGCCGTGCTCCGTATAGCCGAGGCAGGCGAGAGATTCATCTGCCTTTTTTATATAAGTGCTGATGGCGGGGTCGTGTTTGATGTCTTCATAGGATACCATAGTCGTACCTCCTTTTTATAATATCATTATTGTAATATAATTGTATTATGCCCATGTCCAATTGTCAAGTTAGGATAATGTAAAATCATTTTAAATAATATTGGAATAAAAAATGCTTATTTTATTGACATCGGGGGAAATATAGTGTATAAAAAGCATAGTTATATTTTGCACGCGAAAGCAAAGAAAAGGAAAAAACATTATGTCCAAAATGAAAATTGCCATTATCGGCTGCGGAAATATCGCAAGAAGCGCGCATATTCCCTCCTACCGTCAGCTTCCCGATGAGTGCGAGATCAAGTATTTCTGCGATATCATCAAGGAAAAGGCTGATAAGTGCGTTGTGGATTACGGCTGCGGTATCGCTATCGAGGATTACCGTGACGCTATCAACGACCCTGAGGTAGATGCTATCTCCGTTTGTACTCACAACCTTATGCACAAGCAGATCTCCATCGAGGCTCTCAAGGCAGGCAAGCACGTTCTCTGCGAGAAGCCCGCGGCAAGAATCTACTCTGAGGCTCTTGAGATGCAGGAAGCACAGCACGAAACAGGAAAGGTTCTTTCCATCGGTGTAGTTTGCCGCTTCCACAAGGCTGTTGAGGAGGTAAGACGTCGCATTCAGGCAGGCGAGCTCGGCGAGGTTTACCACGTATTTATCAACTTCCGTGAGCATCGCTCCATCCCCGGTCTCGGCGGTGAGTTTACCACTAAGTCCGTATCCGGCGGCGGCGTTCTCATCGACTGGGGCGTTCACCGTATCGACCAGGTAATGTACTGTCTCGGCGATCCCGAGGTTAAGTCCGTATCTGCAGCTGCATTCTCTAAGCTCGGCTGTGATATTGAAAACTATAAGTACAGATATATGTGGAGCGAGGATACAAAGGACGTAAACGGTACGTTCGACGTTGACGACTCCGTAACAGCTATCATCCGCACAGAGGGACCCGTTATCTCTCTTGAGGGCGCATGGGCTCAGAATATCGAGGATAAGGATCAGTACCTCGACTTCATCGGAACAGAGGGCGGTATCCGTCTTAACTACTGCGGCGACTTTAGATTCTTCACAGTTAAGGACGGCGAGTTCGTAACAGAGGAGTGGGTAACTCCCGAGCACGATATGTACCTCGATGAGGTAAAGGCGTTCTTCGATGCTATCAAGACAGGCGAAAAGACCCGCGCGCATATCGATTATGCTATCAAGACATCCAAGATCATGCAGGGTATCTACGATTCCTCCGACACAGGTCACGAGGTTGTATTTTAATTGAATTAGTAAACTCCGCCCAAACGGGCGGAGTTTTATTTATTATTTATTCTCTCTTCTTCATTCTTTAATGTGAATGGGTTCGGAAATATAACTTTAAAGAATAAAGAATAAATAATAAATAAAAAAGAATAAAAAGGAATATTTTTGCTTTGGGCAAAAATGAATTTATTTATAATCGTAGGGGAGGTTCTTGCTCCTCCCGAGCCTTCCCCTTGAGGGGAAGGTGGCACCTGAAAGGTGACGGATGAGGTGTAGGCAACGAAAGTTGCCGTTGTTCTGCATAGCAGCTTGAGCTTTTTCTTGCTTCGCAAGACCTACGCCGCTTCGCGGCTCCACCTCACCACCGCCTTTGGCGCGAACCCCCAAAAGCTCGCAGGCTCCCTTTCGGGGAACCCCGCGGCGGAGCCTCCCCTCAAGGGGAAGCCTTATTATGTACATTCCCATTTGTTCGTCTGTACACCAAATTTCGTTTTGGTTCGCGTGCAGATAAATACCGAGCCTCCCCTTCTCAGCTTACTGTGAAGGGGAGGGATGACCGTAAGTACGAAGATATAGAACATCAGATTTTAAGATAAGATGCTTCGTACAAGGGGCGGTGGAAGGGTTGTCACATCAGCACAACTTCGCACTATGAAATTCAGTTTAACTGTATTTCGAGACAGCTCTCGTGCAGATAAGACACCCCTACCGTCATCGGTGCCAAAGAAAATATAAATCAAAATTTACCTTGCACCGATGCCACCTCCCCCTCACACCTCGATTTTCGAAAGCCTTTGGCATTCGCCTTGCGAATGCAGAGCGAATAAGGCAAAGTTAGTTTTCGGCTTTCTTCATATTCGCGGTGAGAGGTGGAGGCTTTCGTTTGGTTCGCGTGCAGATGGGCGGGACGATCGTAGGAATGGAACATTCCTACAGACGTCGACCCCTACAAGGATACACTCGTCTGCGTATTAACATCATCTTCCATCAAATAAACCGTAATGCGTTTGTTCATCTTCTTGCAAAGATCAATTGCGTGCTTCGTGCCTCTTGATTTGGAATTCCAAAAGGCGATCACCTCATCTGCGGCTTCGATTATCTCTTGGTTTCTTTTTAACGGTGCACCTCGTTTGTACTTTTGATAATCTGGGAGATATACGGTGAGCTTCAAACTGTTATTTTTTGCGTATTCTTCGGCACATCGATCGATTCCACGAGCACCTCCCGAAATTATCTCTGTTACTCCGTCGGGTATAAATTTGGAAAGATTATCAACCCAAAGTCCTCTCGATCCTATAATTGCAATCCTCATAGTCCCTCCATAAACATATTTTGAACATATAATACATCTAACAACAACATATTAGCACATAATAAACGTAAAATAAATACATAATATGTTTATTGGAGATGAAAATCGTGGCTATTAAGAGTTTGTCTATAAGAATTGACAGTGAAATGCTTGATAAGCTTCACGTTGTTGCAGATTATGAGGGTCGCAGTGCGAACAGCGAAATACTCATACTTATCCGTGATGCGATCGAGGCATACGAAGCAAAGCACGGGAAAATCGAGATTGGAAAATAAGGAAATCCGCCCTTTCGGGCGGATTTTTTGGTCTTAAAACTTCAAATTCTGGTTTATCGGTATGTTGCAAACTAAAATTTGATAAGTGGGAGAGCAGTTAGCACCAAAGCCTCCCTCCGGGAGGGAGGTGGCATTTGCGAAGCAAATGACGGAAGGAGCCCGCGTAACGTGAAGTTTGCAATTGCTTTATGTTACGCAATTCTCCCTCAGTCACC
>JAZTXZ010000057.1:0-9451 GCA_045636685.1 Candidatus Avispirillum sp.
TAAGACCGAGGTTAAGGATGGTATCCATCATACCGGGCATGGAAGCTCTTGCACCGGAACGTACGGAAACGAGAAGGGGATTCTCCTTGTCGCCGAACTTCTTGCCGGTGATCTCCTCCATCTTGTCGATGTGATCCATGATCTGAGCCTGGATGTCGTCGTTGATCTTACGACCATCCTCGTAATACTGAGTACAAGCCTCGGTAGTTACGGTAAAGCCCTGGGGAACGGGAAGACCGATCTTTGTCATCTCAGCGAGGTTTGCACCCTTACCGCCGAGGAGCTCACGCATGGAAGCGTCGCCTTCGGAAAACAGGTAAACATACTTAATTCCCATTGTTCTAATCCTCCAAAATTTAAATATATTTTTTTGATTTGCATATTCCAGTGCGGAACAGTATTCCGCAATTTGCATTATACCATACATTTTTCCATATTTCTATAGTTTTATGAAAAAATAACTGCTCTATAACGACGAATTTTCAAAAACTTTACATTATGTAACTATGAATAATGATTAAAAAAGGAAAAATCCCCGAGAAGAGATCTCCTCTGAGGATTTTTCGTGTTTTTCATCTGTAGATCGCGCGGCGTATACGTGCAGAGTCCATGGCATCGATATCGCCGTCAAGGTTAATGTCGGCGCCGCCGAGGAAGATAAATGCTTCGCTGACTCCGGTGCCGGTCAGATGCCTTTTCATAAGATTTGAGTCCATGCAGTTAACGGTTCCGTCAACGTTAAGGTCGCCGGAGTTTGCCTTGCAGGCAATTCTCAGATGGGGGATATCCTGTATCATCACCCACGTGTTTTCGAAATCGAAGCCCGAGTATGCCGCAGGATCGCCCTTTGCGGCAGTGCATTTTTCAAGGCTGTAAAATTCAGAGGAATCCGTTTCGGGCGAGGCTGCGCAAAGATTCACATATCTGAATACCTGTGCTTGGGCAGAAACAGGAGAATAAACGGGGCTGATGTTTATACAGTCAACGTAACGTCCTTGGTTTATTGACACGAAATCCGATACTGTTTTATGTGAACGCTTAATAACCCAGTTTTCGTATCCGTAATCAGATTCCTCTAAGCTGAAATAGGAATTTTCAAGATATGATAATTCAGAGGGCTTATTAATATTAAAGCTGCAGTTGCTTATGGTACACGTCTCATCGATCTTGTAGGCAAGAGAGCCGCTGCTGCTCTTGATATTTAAGTTCTTTATCTCAGCTCCGTTTTCCAAAAAACCGAAGAGATACTGCCCGGAGGCGATGGTCAGCGTGTGTCCGTCTCCGTCAAGGACTCCGGTAAAAGCTGCGCTTCGATAAAGCTTTGTATGGTATTCGATACGATATCTTTCATAATAGCTGCCACTATCATCGAAGGCGCCCGTGCTGTACTTGGAAAAATATTCATCTGAAGAAGCAAATCTGTAAGAAACAACAGTGCGTTTGATACTACCTATATCGGGCATTCCCCGATGGGGGTATATGTAGCTTTCATACATTGACTGCAAGGGACCTATCTCGTTTATTATATGTGTTATTTCCGATATTGTCGCTTCGCTTTTGGGACCAAAGCCTGTCAAGCTGTGCTGTGTTTCTATGAAGCAGTTGGGGCCGATATAATCGTCTATGTACAGAGGGCTGAGGCTTTGATATACGGTCAGGTCGCCTGTGAGCTTGTAATATAGCTTTGTTGAATAAAGAGAGGGCTTAAGCTCGATGTTGTAGAAAAGCTCCTTAACATCATCGGTGTTGCTTATGAGATAGGGGTCATCCTCGGTTCCGCTGCCGCCGCTGAAGAAATAGCCGTTGTACTTCTCGCCGTTGATATATACTGTCGCGCCGTGGATCGAAGGATCTGAATACTTGTTTTTGAATTGAGTATTGCGCCAGCATTCCGCGCTTTCAATATAGACTGCCTTTAAGCTTGTGCAGGAGAGAAAAGCATCCATGCCTATAGTCGTAACGGTTTTGGGAATGGAGATGCTTGTGATATGCTCTGCGCTGTTAAAGGCCTTTTTTTCAATGGCAACTACGATTGCCCCATTGATGGTCTCGGGGATGACCACGTCTGTGGCTTTTCCCAGATAGTTGGTTATAGCGATAGTATTATCGTCTGAGCATTTGTAATATAACCCATCAGGGGTGGAGCCGTATTTAACCGCCGTGGCGGTAAGTGACAAAAAAGGAACGGCACTTATGAGTATTAATAGCGAAAGTAGGATCGATAAAAGCTTTTTCATGTCGGTTGCCTCCTTTGCGGTTAGTTTGTATTACCCTGCAAGCTTCATTTTCAGCAGGGCAGAGTCCATGGCGTTTATCTCGCCGTCAAGGTTAACGTCGGCACCGCCGAGGAAGATAAATGCTTCGCTGACTCCGGTGCCGGTCAGATGCCTTTTCATGAGATTCGAGTCCATGGTGTTGACGGTTCCGTCAACGTTAAGGTCGCCGGAGTTTGCCCTGCAGGCAGAACGAAGGACCGGATAACCATTCAGCATGATCCAATCGTTTTCAAAATCAAAGCCCTCGTTTTGGTAGATCAAAACATTGCCGTCAGCCGCGATACACTCGCTCAGGGAAAAATATCCATTGAGTTGAGGAGAACTGTTGTCGGGATAATAATCTATACAGTATTTACCGTTGTGTATTCCGTCCGGTGAGGGTACGTACATATAAAAAACACGTACATCATATGTATTGTCCCAACCGTCATACGACCCACTGTTGTATTTTTTCAGAAAATGGAGGAGCATACGGTCGGTATACCCCACTTCCTCTCCCGAGGGTGTGATCTTTCCGTAATTTGCACAGTTCAATGCTTCTCCGTAGTTATATCCGATAAGTCCGCTGATACCGTCTGCAAAGTTTATGCAGCTTTTTACAGTGCCGTAATTCTTGGCAATTGCGCCGCCGGAGACCTCATAAACATTTCCCTCGTAACCGCGATCGCCTTCGCATTCATATATATCAGCATATGTAATATCGGAATTGATCGTGCAGTTTGATACAGTACAGGATTCGCCAACCTGATATGCAAGAGAAGCGCTCTTTCCGCTTATCTTCAAATTCTTGATCTCAGCACCGTTTTCAAGAAAACCGAAAAGGTAACCGTTGCAGTTTATAGTATATCCGTTTCCGTCAAACACACCGGTGAAAGCGGCTTGCCTGTAAAAATCAAAGGAAAACACGCTGGGCTGTCGTCCGATGACCTCAGCATAGTAGATATCGGCATGGGTTAACAGATAGGTGACATCATATTTTTCAAGAAATGCCTCTGCCATGTGCATCCCGCTTGAGCTATCGTTAACATACATATCAACCTTACCGTAAAGAGGACCCATGCGGGAAATTATGTCAGAATACCATTCCCAAAGTTCTTCCTCGTTATAGCGATTCCGGAGAACTTTCACATATTCTACCGTATAATCTGTTTTAACAAAGCAATTCTTGCCGGTGCGATATGATTCAAACAGAGGGGAAATACTGTAATTTGTGTTGATATTATTGGTTAGTTTGTAGTAGACTTTTGTGCTCCATAGGCGCGGAAAAGCAATGATGGTGTCGTAAATTTCCCTTAGATCTGCCGCTGTGCTGATAAGATAAGGGTCCTCCTCGGTTCCGCTGCCGCCGCTGTATGGGATATCGTCATCAGGCTGACCGTAATAGGCGCCGACAAAGGAGAAGGCACTCAGCACTCCTAAGAGCATAGTAAGGATAAGAATGCTTGCTACTGTTTTTTTCATGTTGGTTACCTCCTTTTAGAATTAGTTAATCTTATCCATGTTCATTATACACTAAAAAGTTTCTTAAGTAAACAAGTTTTTTGTCGAAACATAAAAGTCAGCCCCCAAAAATCGGGCTGACTTTTGATGCCAAATGCAATTACTTGTTTTTTTCCACAAGAACACCATGAAGCTCTGTGTATGTCTGATAAGAACTGCTATCCGACATAGCGGTAATAGGAATACTGATTCCGATTACTATCTTTACTTTTTTTGTGTCTTTTCCACTTATGATGTGACGACAAATTGCTGTTGAAGGATAGATAGGATCCATATATCCCGTTGCATTATCATCTGCAACACAATACGGCACAGCGTAACTGTATGATCCCAATTCTATGTTTTTGTCATCAAACTCAACAAATTTAATGCTGTGTGATAATGCTTCCGTTTCAACGGAGCCTCCGTAGATATCCCAGTATTCGTTGAATGCTATGATATCTGTGACGAGAGCAGCGTTAAGAACATCGCCTTTTTCGCAATCGATCAAATCATTATCAAACGATATTTCTACTTGAGGCTTCTGCGCTGTTAATGTGGTAATTAATTGATCCCTGTTCGCAGCTGAAAACACGTAGGTAAGATTACTGATCCTAAATACTTTGGAATTAGGCTCATACAGAGAAAAGTTATTGTACCCCTTGGGTAGGAGTTCTACGATTGACCCGAGTATATTATTGCTGTCTATATATGACATATCGAGATTGTCGGTTGAAACATTCTTGAGTGTAACAGTTACATGAGAAAACTCCGAGCCATTTTCGTTGGTCGTAATTTTCTTAAAATAAGGGTCTCTAAGTGCAAGAGTTCTGTTGCTGAGAAAACGGTGATTTACTTTATTGCTTGTCTTTGAAGCCCATGAAGCCCATTCTTTACTGTCGCGGCTGACTGCAGGTACGTTCTGATAAGCGTTACCGGTATCTGACTCGGGGTATTCCGAGAGAAGGAAGCCCGAATGAACTGCCCCGTTGTCTGTGGTAGTGAGAAATGAAACAGGTCGTCCGTTTGTGGTCGCATATGTTATGTTTTCAAGGCGGAGATTTGATCTGTTATGTCCGTCTGTTACGTCGGAGGCGTTTTTGCCGTCGTTATAGAATGAAAAGACACTCCAGGGCATATACATGTTTTCAACTATCATTGAATTAACAATGTTAAGATTTACATATGAATACTGATCTACTTTCGTTCCGTTGATCTTGGTGACAGGCTTAGCATACAGTATACCTATAAACTCATCCATATGATCGTTGTTGGTTCGGTTTTCGAAATTTAACAATGAATCAAAATCGGGAATTCCACCGGGGAAATACTTGTCTCCAAGCTCTTTGCCAATACCTTCAATATGACAATTATCCATATTTATGCTTGTTCTGTAAGCTGCTCTGATAACGCAGTTTTCAAAGTCAAAGTGGCAGGAAGTAAAATTGAGAAGTGCAGATGAAAGGAGAAGGTTAACGCTGATCTTATTGCCTGTAAATAAGCAGTCTCGGAAATGATTCATTTCAATACTGTCAATTGCTTCTTCTCCCAAAATTCCGAAGCTTGAATTGTTATGTGCCCAAGTTTTTTCACCGTTGATACCGAACTGAAATCCGATAACATTGTCAAAAAACTCCGAATCGTGGATCACGTTACTGTAAAAGGCATATCCGTGTGTTAGAAAACCGACATAGCAGTTACGAATTTTTAAATTGCTGAACTGAAGATTATTGTAGGGAACATAGATCATGTTGGGCCCTGCGTGTTTGCTGATGGGAGAATTTGAATTATGATGACGCAAACAGTCAGAGGTGTTTCCGACTTCGATGCCGCAGATATAGCAGGGAATCTTTCTTTTTTCATTCTCGCTATCCGGGTTTTCATATACATATGTTTTATTGAGAATGGTAAGAGTACCTGTTCCGCAAAACACCTCGGAACGTGCTAAAGGCGACACAGCAAAACGGCCATTGTAAGGTTCTTCATAATGCCCGTCTTCTGTAAATCTGTTGCAAATCTTTATGATTCCCTTTTTATAAGTATAATACTCATCCCCTGAAAAATCCTTTTTCAAAACAGCGATTGTGCCGTCGGGCTTTGTTACCGTAAATTCGTTTTTTGCAAAAACCTCTGTTTCGTTAGCGATTTCGTCATGGCTGTTAAACTTGACAAAATAAGGCTTCACATTGTTTTCATCAACATAGTCAGGATCGTATCTGTAGAGCTGAGAATGATCTGCCTTTACGAAGGAAAGGAACTGAACATCTCCGTCAAGTCTGATCTGCATATGAGGAGGCATATTTATCTGATCCTGTATGAAATAATGTCCCGCGGGGATAACGATATAATTGATATCGCCGTATCCCGTGCCGAAGCTTTGATAAAGACGATCGATAGTGTACTCTATTGCCTGCTGTATTGCGGGAGATTCGTTTCTTTCAGGCTCCTCATCTTTTTCAATATAATCGTAAGTATTTTTTGCACCGAACTGCAGAACGTTTACAGGCTTCCCCTCGTGCATGAATTTTGCAATAAGGTCAGTGCCGATAGCGATAATATCCATGCCGTTAGGAGTTGACGTGCCTTTTGTCTCAATTGTGTACTTGGCTGCGCCCCCGTCGCCCTTGCGGTAATAGCCGAGTGTTTCGCATATTGTTCCTGTCTCGATCGTTGTGAATGCTTGCATATCTGCTACATTTTCAAATACCAAGAGAGTTTTGTTAGATGTTGTTGTAGACATTTTTATCTCCTTTGTGATGATATTTCGTTGTCATATGGCCATATGTTTTAACGATGATGCTATGATATCACCATCAAAAAAATATCTCTCCCCCTCTTTTGTGATTTGAAGCAAGAATTTTAAAAAATTGTCGATATACAGGAAATACAAAAGCGCCTCACAACATTTTTGCTGTGAGACGCTTTTAATAACGTGCTGTGTGGATATTATAAAATTATTGTTCTTCCCTCAAGTCGGGGTCTTTCTGCGGGGGGATTATCGATGTAGCCGAGGATGCAGTTTCCTACGCCCTTGTAGCTTTCGGGAATGCCCCATTCCTTTATGAGTGCCTTACCCTCGTCGCTTTCAAACATCTCCTTTGCGCGGTGTATCCAGCAGGAGCCGAGGCCTACAGCGTGGGCGGCGTTCATCATATTGCCCATGGCAAGGGAGCCGTCCTCAACGTAAGTGTATACGTTTGAGTCGCCGAAAACTATGATAACGCAGGGTGCGCCGTAAAAGGGATCATTTGCGCTTCCCATAACCGCGGCGTTCATTTCGGAAAGCTTCTTTACGGTTTTTGGATCTGTAACCGCAACAAGCTTTGTGTGCTGGCGGTTCATTCCCGTGGGCGCCCAAAGTCCTGCTGTGAGAACAGCATCAAGCTCCTCTTTTTTTATCTGCTCCGCTTTATAAGAGCGGCAGCTTCTTCTTTCTATAAGGGTTTTCATGGTTTCGTTCATTATCGCTACCTCCTTTTTTATGATTTTACCATATTATTTTTCTCCTTTCAAGTAAAGTTTCACAGCACTGTTGAAAAGAAGAAAAAAATAAGGTATACTGATGGAAATAATGGCAGGAATTTGCTATCGGGATTTTTTGTCAAAAGAATAAAATTTTATTCCGAATGATCATATCGGCCCTTTGAGCAAAGACCGGTATTCCTGAGAACAAAGGAGGCGGAAAACATGAGAGTTATATTGAATACTTGCCTTGACCCCTATTTCAATCTCGCATCCGAGGAGCATCTTCTCGAAAACAGCGAAGGGGATATATTTATGGTGTGGCGCAACGGAAAAAGCGTTATCATCGGCAAAAATCAGAATGCATACGGCGAGATAAACGTTGATTTTTGCAAAAATAACGATATAAAAACTGTCCGCCGATTGACGGGGGGCGGAGCTGTTTTCCATGACCCCGGCAACGTGAATTTCACATTCATAACCGCTGCCGAGGAGGGAGAGGAAATAGATTTTTATCCCTTCACTTCAAGAGTAACAAAGGCGCTTTCCGATTTCGGAATCGATGCACGTCCCAACGGCAGAAACGATATCGAGGCAGACGGCTTCAAAATTTCGGGCAACGCCCAGTGTGTATATAACTGTAAAAACGGCAAAAGAAAGCTTCTCCATCACGGAACTCTTCTGTTTTCGGCAGATATGGTTGCAATGGCGGGAGCGCTGAAGCCCAAAAGCGAGAAGCTTGAGTCCAAGGGTATAAAAAGCGTGAGAAGCCGAGTTGCCAATATAAAGGATATGGAAGGCTACTGCGGCCCTGACAGCCCTCTTGATTTTGCCCTTGCGCTTTGCGAAAAATGTGCAAAGGGAAGTGTAACTGCTTTTTCCGATGCTGAGATCGCGTCCATCAAAGAGATTTCCGAAAGAAAGTATTCTCGCTGGGAATGGAACTTTGGGGAAAGCCCGAAGTTTTCAAATACCGTCAGCAAAAGATTCCCCTTCGGCAGCGTTGAAATATCCTATACGGCCGAAAAAGGAATAATTGAAGAAGCGAAAATCCAGGGAGATTTCTTTGCCGAGGGAGATATAGAAGAGCTTGAAAAGAG
The DNA here is from genome assembly GCA_045636685.1 of Candidatus Avispirillum sp. Lineage (GTDB taxonomy): Bacteria > Bacillota > Clostridia > Oscillospirales > CAG-272 > Avispirillum. The sequence goes on from JAZTXZ010000057.1 coordinate 8,318, forward strand.
CCTTGTCGGCGTTTTTCTTGAAAAAGAAAAGCTTATGGAAGCGTTTTTTGATGTTCATAAGTATATCCATGGCGCTGTAGCCGAGGATATGGCAAATATGTTTTAACGGAGTAAATTATGGCATACGATTCCTATAGCGCGCTTTCTGCAGGATATGATATTTTGAACAGCGAAACGGACTATAGCGCGTGGGCGAATTATATTGAGGCTGTTTTTAAAAAGTACGGCAATAATATTGAAAGTGTTCTCGACCTCGGATGCGGCACGGGAGCCATGACCTTTGAGCTGCACAGCCGCGGATACGATATGACGGGGGTTGATCTGAGTATCGACATGCTTTCCGTCGCGCGTGATGAGTGCTATGACAAAGAGATAGATAATATCCTCTGGCTTTTGCAGGATATGAGAAGCTTCGAGCTGTACGGCACGGTGAATGCGGCGGTCTGTTGCCTTGACGGTATAAACCATCTGACGGGCAAGGGCGATATTGATAAGTGCTTCAGAACAGTTCATAATTATCTCGATCCCGACGGTCTTTTCCTTTTTGATGTAAATACTCCATATAAGTTTGAGAATTTCTACGGAGATAACGATTATATCCTGGAGGACGAGGGCGTCACCGTCTGCTGGCAGAACGAGTATGATAAAAAGAAGGGTATTTGTGCCTTTAATCTTTCCGTTTTTGAGGAATTGGAGGGCGGGCTCTGGCAAAGAAGCGATGAGACGATAAAGGAGCGCTGCTACGAAAAAGAGGAGCTTTTTGCTTCGCTTGAGAAAGCGGGCTTTGATATTCTCGGTGTTTTCGGCGGATATGATTTTTCCGCGCCCAAAGAAGACTGCCTCAGATGGCATATCGTGGCAAGGTGCAAGAAATAAGAACTGAAAAAAAGCCTCGGAAACGGGGCTTTTTTTGCTTTAAAAATTTTTTTAAATTTTTTTCAAAAAAGTATTGACAAGGGGAACATACTCTGCTATAATACAAAAGCTGTCGAGAGAGACAGCCGAAAAATGGAAGCATAGCTCAGTTGGGAGAGCATCTGCCTTACAAGCAGAGGGTCATAGGTTCGAGCCCTATTGTTTCCACCATACGGCCCGGTAGCTCAGTTGGTTAGAGCGCTAGCCTGTCACGCTAGA
>JAZTXZ010000058.1:0-9497 GCA_045636685.1 Candidatus Avispirillum sp.
CAACCTTCGGTTTCGCTACATTCCTTAAGAGCAATTTCAAATTTTGAAAGCATATCCGCTTTACTCTGCCCATAATTGGCTTCACGAATATTTGCATAAACGCTGCTTGAGCTTTTACGGATTTGAAAAAGAGTGTTAGATGGTGCTTTAATATTTTGACAAAGCAATTCTATTTCTGTTGCAATCTGCTCAGAATATATCAGCAAATAATTTTTCAACATATAACTACTCCTTTCAAGAAAATTATACTACTTTTCCGGAAATAAATCAAGGCGAAGCCTTGTACATCATCCGCAACTTGTTGCGGTATATCATCAGCACGAAGTGTTGTATCTTATCAAGCCGCAGGAATATGCACCTTCGGTGATGATATACGATTACGGCGATGATATACACGACTGCGTTGTGATGATATGCCAAGCCTGCGGCTTGGATAAAAAAAAGAAGTAACTTTTGGTACACAAAAGTTACTTCTTTTTTGGCACGCCCGGCGCGATTCGAACGCGCGGCCTTTCGCTTAGGAGGCGAACGCTCTATCCTACTGAGCTACGGGCGCATATGAGTATTTAAGCCTTTATTATGATAATACGCAACTTGCGTTTATTTAGTATATCAAATATGACGTAATAAATCAATACTTTGATTAAATTTCGGCATTTGTCTTTATATTTTGTTAGTCTTTTGCCTAATTTAATGCTGAAAGAAAGAGCCTCCCGTTTAAACGGGAGGCTCTGATAGATCATAAATTATCTAACCATTGCTCTTCTCTTACCGATTACAAGTGCACAGCCGAGAACTGCAACTGCAGCAGCGATGATAATGAATACCATGCCGTCGCCTGTATTTCTGTAAGTGTAAGCGTCAGTAATAGTTACGTTAAGATCTGCAAATGCTTCAGCATCAGACTTAAGAAGGATATCGAAATACTTATCGTTAGCCTTAAGCTTCTTAACCTGATCGAAGTTTGTGATTGTGATGAGGTACTCGCCTGCAGCCTTTTCCTCTACAGTGTATGTGCCTTCATCAAGACCCTTGAGGCCTTCGAATGTAGCCTTCTCGCTATCAAACTTAACTGTGAAGGAAAGCTTTGTAGCGGAGAGATACTGCTTAGCAACGTTTACGGGAACATTCCAGATACCATCAACCTTAGTTGCGTTGTCTGTATTAACAGAACCACCACCTGTGATAGGACCAGAGTTACCGCCGCTTGTGCCACCGTTCTCTGCAGGGCCGGAGATCTTTGCTGTGCTTGCGAAGTTATAGATCTTTACGTTATCGTAAGCAACCTGAGTGTTCATCTGTCTGAAGAGGAGGAGTGTTCCCTGATCGGGATCAAGTGCCTTCTCTGTGGAGTAGTAGTAGTATCTCCAACGGGAGTTGAGTACGAGAGTACCCCAGTCGCTTGTGTAGCCGGGAGTACCTGCAGAACCGCTCTCAGCGTTATCTGCCTCTGTGGAAAGGTCGTCGATCCAGAGACGAGCGTTACAGGACTCATTGTCGTACTGGAACTTCCAGTTGTACCAAGTGTCCTTCTTGAGGTCGTAGCTGTAAGAAGCAAGAACCTCGTTGATGTCTTCGGAGTTAACGATCTTGAACATGCTGTCGTTGAAGAAGTAACCGCACTGGTAGGAGTAACCGCCGGCACCACCGAACCAGTTGTAGAGAGCGGAAGCATAGCCCTCAGCTACCTGCTCAACGCTTGTATACATGATATCGAACTCGAATGTGTAGGATGTGGGGAAGAGGTACTCGATTGTACCGTCACGTGTGTCGATGTAGGTCTGAGCTGCATCAGGATCAATGCAATCTCTGTAGTCAAGAACATTGCCGTGTGCTGCATCTGCTTTGCCGATCTTTCCGCCGTACTCAGGAGCACCCCAAACACCAAGGTCTGCGGGATCATCGTACTTAAGGGAGGAAAGCTGATCGAGAGATGTGAGCTTGTTTTCCTTGTATGTATCACCTGCGAGGTAATCATAGAAAACATTGGGAGCATCTACGTTCTCTGTGCTGAACTTAGCATCGAGAAGATCTGTGGGATCATATGTGGTATAGCCTGCTGTCTGAGATACGGGTGTCTCAACGAGTGTTACACTGTTGGAACCTGCGCAAGCCTTTGCGCCCTCTGTCTGCTGTGCATTACAGATACCGGAACCCCAGGACATGAATGCATCCCAGCCTGCAGCTGCGTCTGCACCGTCGTTAAGAACTGCAATAGACATACCAAGCTCACGGTTGATAGCACCGCGAGGACCGTCGCCACGACCGGGCTTATAGGGGATCATAAGAAGAGAATCGTATTCGCCGTTGAAAATGTATGTCCAGGGAATAGCAACCTCATATGTTGTGATACCGGACTGGGTATCGGGGGAGTAGGAAGAACCAGCGGGAGCAACAACACAGTCAGCTACGCCGAGGGGGTTGTTGGAGAAGGATGTCATACCCTTGTTTGCTGTGTTTTCCCATGCTTCGGAGAAGCCGCCTGCGATCTCAACGTAACCGAAGAGGAAGTCAGGAACGGAAGTTGTGCTCCAAGGCTTCTGTCTGTCTGCAGTAACCTCAAAGTTCTTACCGTTTGTAGCACCGTTAGCGCCTGCCTTGTCGATTCTCATCTGGATAGCGTCGCCGTTCCAAGTGTTTGTTGTACCGTTCTTGAGAGAATGTCCATCAGGATCGTATACCTTTACACCAATGTAGAACTTGTTAAGGTCCCAACGAAGCCATACATAGTAGCAGAAAGAACCGTAGTCATCTCTGTTTGTTGCGGAAATACGGTTGTAGAAGAAGTTATAATAGGGAGTAGTATCGTCGATTGTTGCGCAGTCATAAGACTCAACGAATACTGTAGCCTCGCCCCATTCAGCCTCAGAGATATAACCGTCAATTGTAGGAGCCTTATCGAAATAAAGAGCGTCTACATAGTCGATATTCTCAGCTGTTGCTTTTGCGCTTGCGGGGATCGCAAATGCTACACAAGAAAGAAGCATTGCTACGATCATTACAAGCGAAATGGTCTTTTTCATATCGAAAAATCCTCCGTTAAAAATATTCAAGCCCGTGTACTCGACACAACTATAGCTTTATACACTAATTGTAGTCATTAAACCATGATTTGTCAATAGATTTTTATAAACTTGATATTTAATTATATTGTAAATAATTTCCGCAAAAAACAGTTTTGCCATATTGCACAAAAAAATTTGTGCAATATGGCAAACATCTTAGTCGATTGTAAAAATTGCTTAATCTTCCTTTTCCCCACAGCAGGGCTTGCCGCAAGCAGGGCAGATTATATCTGCAGGGTCGAGACTTTCGTCATAGCAAATTGTATCGCCGCAGTTTTCGCACATGATGCATCTCATGCCTTCTTCATCGAGGTCAAAAACGTCCTCTTCTCCGTCCAGAGCCTCAAGATCATCAAGGTCATCGCAGCCGCAGCAGCCTTCACATTCGCCGTCGCAATCCTCATACTCGCCAAACTCGCAGTCATCATCGCAGAGGCATTCGTCCTCTTCATCCTCAAGGTATACATACTCCTCAAGATCACCGAGGTCGGAATCGAGCTCGTCAACGTAGTCAGCAAGTTCTGCGTAGTCCTCATCAAGAGTTTCAACTGTTACAGCGATATCGGAAACAAGGTCAAGAAGACCGGCGATCAGTTTACCCTCTGCTTTTTCTGTATCAAGATTCATACCGTCTGCAAGGCCCTTAAGGTATGCGCTCTTTTCTGTGATTGTCATATTACTAATTCCTTTCGATATTTATTAAAATTGCAAAAAGGCGCCACAGTGACATAAAGTACTGTGACGCCTTCTGAGCTTTTTTGTTCAGTGGTTCGTTTGATATAACGAGGTAAACTCCACCTCAGTTTGATTTACGGATGAATGACTATTAAGGTTCAAGCACCGTAAAGCAACGTGAAAGACTTATGCACGCTCGAGATACTCGCCTGTACGTGTGTCGATTCTGATAGTCTCACCGGACTCGATGAAGAGGGGAACACGTACAACAGCACCTGTTTCAACAGTTGCGTTCTTTGTAGTACCTGTAGCTGTATCACCCTTAACGCCGGGCTCTGCATCAACGATGAGAAGCTCAACGAACATAGGAGGCTCTACAGAGAATACATTGCCCTTATAGGACTTGATGTTACAGATCATCTCTTCCTTAACGAACTTGAAGTTATCGGAAAGCTTGTCTGCATCGAGGGGAATCTGCTCGAATGTTTCCATATCCATGAAATAGTAAAGCTCGCCGTCGCTGTAGAGGTACTGCATATCCTTACGGTCAATACGAGCGTCCTCATACTTATCTGTGGGAGAGAATGTCTTCTCAATTACAGATCCTGTGATAACGTTTCTGAGCTTTGTACGAACAAATGCTGCTCCCTTACCGGGCTTAACATGCTGGAACTCGATAACCTGCATTACGTTGCCGTCCATATCAAATGTGATTCCGTTCTTGAAATCGCCTGCTACTACCATAATTAATACTCATCCCTTGCGGGATAGCTCCTTTCGAATATAAATAGCTGAAAATATTTTAATTCATTTCTTTGCATTTTGCAATAGGTATATCACATTTTTTTAAAAAACCTGCACTTTCAGCCCCTGCGTTTTCATGCTTGAGAATATTTACCGTTTATTCATTGAAAAAAATACGACTTATGATAAAATTGTATTATTCGTGACATGGAGTGACTACAATATGAACAAGGACAGATCATTTCTCGGCAACGAGCCTGTAGGCAAGCTGCTTTTCAAGCTGGCCATCCCCACGGTTATCGCCCAGCTTGTCAACATGCTATACAATATAGTTGACCGTATATATATCGGTCATATCCCCAAAGAAGGCAGCCTTGCGCTGACAGGAGTGGGCGTTTGTATGCCCCTCATTATGATAATCTCCGCTTTTGCCGCACTTATAAGCTCCGGCGGAGCTCCCCGTGCCTCCATATTTATGGGCAAGGGAGACAAGGAATCGGCAGAAAAGATTCTTGGCGGATGCTTTACGCTTCAGATCATCTTATCCGTTATACTCACCGGAGCGCTGCTGATATTCAACCGCAGTCTGCTTCTTGCCTTCGGCGCAAGTGAAAACACCATCGGCTATGCCGTAGACTACATGACGATATATGCAGCAGGCACTATCTTCGTTCAGCTAACCCTCGGAATGGGAGCTTTTATAAATACTCAGGGTTTTGCCAAGGTAGGTATGATAACGGTCATCATCGGCGCTGCCACAAACATTGCGCTGGACCCTCTTTTTATATTCGCTTTTAACATGGGCGTCAAGGGCGCCGCAATTGCCACAGTTATTTCTCAGGCAGTTTCCTGTATCTGGGTACTCAGCTTCCTTACGGGAAAGAAAACTTATCTGAAGCTTACATTTAAAAATATGAATCTCGCACCTAAGATCGTTCTTCCTTGCGTGGCTTTGGGACTTTCGTCCTTTATTATGCAATCAAGCGAAAGCGTGATCTCAGTATGCTTCAACTCTTCCCTTCTCAAATACGGTGGAGACACCGCCGTAGGAGCTATGACTATTCTCACAAGTGTTATGCAGTTTGCGATGCTTCCCATGCAGGGAGTAGCCCAAGGATCTCAACCTATAACCAGCTATAATTACGGAGCGCGAAATGTAAAACGCATCAAAAAGACATTCCGCATACTCCTTGCAATCTGCCTTTCATACTCCTTTATTCTCTGGGGGCTCATAATGCTCTTCCCCTCATTCTTTGCGGGAATATTCACCCCGGACGCTTCTATTATCGAGTTTACGGCAAAGGCCCTCCGTATCTACTGTGCTGTGCTTTGTATCTTCGGCATACAGATTGCCTGCCAGATGACCTTTGTTTCGATCGGCAACGCCCTTTGCTCCATAATCGTTGCCGTAGTTCGGAAATTCGTACTTCTCCTGCCCTTTATCTACCTTGTTCCCGTATTTTTCGAAAACAAGACCATGGGAATTTACACGGCGGAGCCTTTGGCGGACATTATCGCAGTTTCCTTTACAGCCGTACTTTTCTTCTTCCAGTTCAAGAAAGCCCTCTCGAAAATAGAGAATAAATAACAAAAAGCTTCTGTGTCCGAAGACACAGAAGCTTTTTTGATTAGTTTGCAGAAGTAGTTTCCTGAGGCGCCGGAACGGTCGTCTCAACTGCGGTCGTCTGGGAACCTAAGAACTCCTCGACAAGAAGTCCTTCAAGCTGTCCCATAACCTCAACAAGATCTTTCAAACTAAGATTATCAAGATTAAATTCTTCCATAAAGGCATAATCAACATCATACATTGATCCTACGTAAGCTCCCGTACCGTCGGCAGGAACGCAGAAAAATCCATCAGCATTTCCATAAACCGAAAGCTGTATTATATAGCAGTAATCAGTTTCAAATTCTGCCGTATTATCAAGAATTCCTTCAGTTTCAAGATCAATGATATAGGCATCACAAAGGTCTATGCACTCGAATGTATATACATCCTTGAGGTAAGAATCCATAAGTCCCATGGAATATTTATTAAGGGCATTACGAACCATTTCGATGGCTTCTTCCTCTGTAATAACCACATCTTCCTCAGGCTGGGTCTCCTGAGTGGAGGACTCAATAAGTGTTCCCACTCCGCCAACCACCGCATCGATAACAGGAGAATCGTCAAGGTCTCGGCGGTATGCATTGCATTCAGAAGGGATAAGAAGACCATATGCACCGTTGCTGTTATCTACGCCCGTATTTGCACCCTCTTCAACACAGGAAACAACGGAAAGCATTTCAGCAAGGCGCTTGTTTCTGTTTTCAAGCCTAGTAGTTACCTTATCCTTTGTGGACTGATCAATTTCATGAGATTTTTCAACAGAGGCCGTTGCGCACTCTCTGGCAATAAGGGAAAATTTGAGATAAGTATAGCATCCAACAGCCACATCCTCAAGGCTGGACTCTCGTACTTTTTTAGAGGAAAGAGCCTCGTTGTAGTCATCATTAAGAATCCAGTATGCATCGTTCTGCATAGCTGATGCCTGCTGAGCATAGGAAAACATCTTTTCGCTGTCAAGAGTATCTTTCAAATACGGGAAAGAGGATGAAACAACATTCCATCCGATGCTTACAAGAGCAGCAGGGCCAAGATTTATTGAACCGAGAATGATATTATCCCAATTTTCTTTGAGATAACGGCTTAAAGCTCCCTGCATATCACTATCCACATTCACGTCTCTTGCATAAGAACGGACAGTGCCCGCAACATTTGAGCTTGATTTTTTTCCGTAAAGCTTAAGCGCTCTCGCCGCTACATCATCTCTGTTTTCAAACTGAAGCTTCATTGCAGCAAGGTCAATAAGGCATCCGACTGCATCCTCCCAGCCAACGGAAAAGTTCTTCGTTATTGAGGAAATACTGTTTTTGCCGGTTATACTCTTTATCTCGCTGTTAAGCTTATCTGCATTTTTCAGAAGTTTATTATTGCTTTTCGCAATGTTTTCGTTCTTCAAAGAGATAACTTCATAATAGATATCATAACCGTCGTCAATAGCGGAATCGGCCTTTATAGCGTTTAGCGGGAACTGATATATTCCCTGAACTTTTCCTGCCACCTCATTCTGAGCCGGCATAACGAAAAGATCGCATACAGACTCTGCCATCATACCGTCATAAAGATCTTTATTTCCGAAAATGGAGGTTACGAGAGTACCCCAACAGCTTCCCTCCATAGCAACGATACCGCTGAACAGGTTTGAAAGAAATGCTCCCGTCTCAAGGCCGAACATGGAAAGATCGGAATATCCAAGATCGGTGGCATAATCAAAAGCAAATTCGCCCTGAAGAATGCGATGGGCTACCGAAAATACCGTTTCGTATGGCACACAGCATGCCGCACCGTTTTCAGTAATGGTATAGTTCATATTGAGCATTTTCATACCGAAATCCAGGGGCACCCATGCAACGCCGTCCACATATTTTGCCGCATATGGCATCTTATATGAGAGAGGCTGGCCGGAATAATAAACCAGCATTTTCTTTGCATTGAACTTATAATAGACCAGATGGCCTCGTGCATCATCAGAAAATGCACAGCTGTCCTCGCTGAGCTTGAAGAGATATCCCGAAAGAGCTCCAAGATCCTCTGCATTTATATATACCTCGTTTTTGGAGGGATATATCATGAGATCCACCTTTTCGACATACACTTCGTTATCGAAAATGGTCTGGGCCATATCAATGCTGTAATAATCAACGGTCATAAGCTCTTTTTCCGCAGCTACGGTCAGTGAAAGCGAGACTATCATAACGCAGACAAGAAGAGCTGAAACTATTCTTTTCATCATCCCAGAATATCCTCCATTTCTTCGATCATCTCATCATACAGAGCATTGTACGCTGTATTGAGACCGCCCGTGAGCGCATCTGCAAATTCAGGTATCTCGTAATTTCCCTTCCAACCGAAAAGACCGTCTCTGTAATATTTCACAGTAACGTAATGCTCTTTAAGGGGGGCTTCGGGAATATAATCAATCATCATCTTCTGAAGCTCTTCCGAGGAGCCGATCGCTGAATAATCGAGAGAAAGAAGCCAGCCGCCAAGATCACGTGATACGATGCGGTACTCAACCTCGCTGCCGCCGAAAAATCCGTGTATCTCCTTTATTTCAAAGGTAAGATAAGGTGCCATCGCGGATACTACGGGGCCAAGCTCAGAAGGATCGCTGGTCTCACCCATCATTTCGATTACGTAAAGAGGCAGGTCCTCATAAGGATCGGACTGGAATTCGGAAAGATCAAGATTTCCGCTGTTAAGAGAATCAAGAACCTTATCTGTATGGAATTTCAGAGTGATGTAATTGCCAAAGGCAAACACCAGAAGAGCAATGAGGGCGATAACAGAAAAAATAACGATTAGAGCTACAAGCCACCCCTTCCCCTTCTTTGCTTTCTTATTCTGCTTTTTGGAAGCCTTCGCAATCTTTTTTTCATCGGAAGGAGCGGGCGCAGGCTTTGGAGCCGGAGCAGGTTCCGGCGAAGGTGCGGGCGCGGGGACACTGAGGGCTGCCCCACACTGGGTACAGTGCTTGGCTCCTGACTCTGCGGGAGCACCGCACTGAGTACAAAAACGACTCATGATCTATAAAATTCCTTTCATGGAAAGTTTTTTGTTAATAGTCATTATAGCATATTATATCGTTAGTTTCAAGAAAAAAGTGCAGGTGATAATTACAGAGAATACAGTTTTTCCGACACTTTTAAATTCGGGTTTGTCGGTGTGTTGCAAACTTAAATTTGATAAGTGGGAGAGAAGTTAGCACCAAAGCCTCCCTCCGGGAGGGAGGTGGCATTTGCGAAGCAAATGACGGAAGGAGCCCGCGTAACGTGAAGTTTGCAATTGCTTTATGTTACGCAATTCTCCCTCAGTCACCTTCGGTGACAGATCCCAGACAAACCCGAATTTTTCCTTTCCCCTTTTTAAAGTTTTTGAGGGTCGTAGGGAACTTTTTTCAAAAAGTTCCC
>JAZTXZ010000059.1:0-36047 GCA_045636685.1 Candidatus Avispirillum sp.
AGGGAGGTTGGATGATATGGCACGAAAAAGCAGATATAACGTGTCGAGTGAAAAGATACAGACATCGTCAAAATTCATTTATCTTTGCGGAATTTACACAAGATTATCCGTTGAAGATGGCGATGATATTGAAGCAAATTCCCTTGGAAATCAGAAAAAGCTCTGCTTAAACTATTTGCAAGAAAAAATCGACATTAAATACGTTGATACCTATGCGGATAACGGTTTTACCGGCATGACCTATAATAGACCTGATTTCAAACGTATGATGGCAGATCTAAAATCCGGTCGTATTAATTGTATTGTTGTTAAGGATATTTCCCGTCTTGGCAGAAATTTTGTAATGACGAGTGAGTATATCGAAAAATCTTCCCCTGATATGGGCATACGATTTATCAGCTTGAATGATGATTATGACAGCAGTAACGAAAATGCCGATTCAACATCTTTGATGATGCCTTTGAAAATGGTCATGAATGACTTCTATGTAAAGGATATTTCAAAGAAAATCAGATCAAGCATTAACGCAAAAATGGAATCAAGTGAGTATTTGCCATCGAGCAGCAGCATTCCGTATGGCTATATTAGGAATCCTGAGGAAAATACATTTGATATAGACGTAGAAGCTCTTATTGTAATTAGACAGATTTTTGCATTCAAGGTTGAGGGTAAAAGTTCACTGTATATTGCCAAATATCTAAACGAAAAGAATATACCTTCTCCGGGAAGACTTCGTTTCATTCGTGGCTTAAATACGAGCACGAAATATGAAACTTCAATTTGGGGTCATAAAACAGTTATGAAGATATTGACAGACCCCGTGTATACCGGATGTCGAATTCACGGCAAAGTGAAGAGAGATAAGGTTGGTTTGGATAAAACCCGCAGGCCCGAAAATGAGTGGATGATAATTGAAAATGCACATCCTGCAATCATTGACAAAGAATTGTTTAATAAAGTGCAAGGTATACTTGAAGCCGAAAAAGGTAAGCGTTCAGAATTTGTTAAACGTCCTGATATCGAGTTCGATACCAGAGAACTTTTACGAGGGAAAATATTCTGTGCGGATTGCGGTTCTATTATGATGGGTGGAAAAGGATGTGCACGAAACAATTCTAAATTGCCCAGCCGAGTGTATTTCAATTGTAATAACTATGTTAAAACTCAGCATATACGCTGCTCAAATCATTATATCAATCAGAATATAGTTATTGAAAAACTAACCAGACTTTTGGATAGACAGGTTCAAATGGCAATAGATGTTGAGAATCTTATTTTTGATATCTTGAAAAGACCAGATGTACTTGCTCATCAGTCTGGAACTGAAAACAAATTTGCGGAAATCAGAGCGAAACGAAATAATATTGAAGCAAAAATGGAACAATTAATGCAAGACCTTATAGATCAGATTATCGATCGCTCAGAATATGATATTATGAAGCAACGGCTGGTTCAAAACCTCGAACTTTTGCTTGAGGAAGAGGCGAAAGCAATCGAGGAAACTAAATCCCTTAATGTTGCAGTTACATCTACTCAACGCTGGATTAATGCGTTGAAGCAGTATCATAAAATACCGGAGATCACTCGAGAAATCGTAGAAGTCCTTGTAGATAAAATTTATGTGACTAAGGATAAAGATTTGAGAATTATCCTTAACTACGCAGATCCATACAAGGAATTGTATGATTATCTTAAGAAGGTGGAGGAGTTGAAAGATGCTGTTTGATGAGAAAATTAATATCAGCTATTTGCGATTGTCAAAAGAAGACGGCGATATAGAATCTGGCTCTATCGCAGAGAGTTGCAGTATTAGTTCTCAGAGAAAATGCATACAAAATTATCTTGAACAGAATTGCTTGAAACCAGATTCTTTTGAAGAAATTATCGATGATGGTTACTCAGGAACAAATATGGATAGACCTGGTATGAATCGTCTTATTAGACTTGTTGCCGCAGGAAAAGTACGATGTGTTATCGTTCGTGATCTTTCTCGTTTTGCGAGAAATTATCTCGAAGCAGGTCATTATTTAGAATTTGTTTTTCCAGTCCACAATGTTCGATTTATCTCTATTAATGATCAATACGATAGTTTTGATTATAAGGATACAACCGGCGGTTTTGAAATTGCCATTAAGAACCTTATGAATCAAATGTATAGTAAGGATCTATCGAGGAAAATTAAAACAGTTGTTGACGCCAAGAAACTGAATGGTGAATTTGTTTATGGAACAGCACCATACGGCTATAAAAAAGGGAAAAAGAAGAATTCCATCGAAGTTGATGATGCAGTAGCTCATATTGTAAAAAGTATTTTTACATGGGCAGCAAGTGGAGTTACTATTACTCAAATTGCAAACAGGTTGAACAAGGATGGAGTCGTTACGCCATCTGTATATCTTGCTCCAGTTAGAGGTAAATATAAAACAAGGGAATTTTGGACATTTGAATCAATAAGGAACATCCTTGCAAATCGCATTTATACTGGGGATACTGTTCCGTTCAAATCCCACGTTGTCAGTGTTGGTAGCGATCGAGTAAAGCAAATCCCTGAGGATGAGCAGATTGTAATACCGTGCACACACGAAGCTATAATCTCGCGAGAATTGTTTTATCAGGCGCGAACAGTGATAAAATCATCTCCCAAGCGTGGTCACAAGGATAGCCAGTATCTCTTTACTTCTGTTTTGACTTGCTCATGCTGCGGAAATAAGCTTTCCAAAGGAAAAGCTCAAAATAAGTATTGGCGCTGTTCATCGCATCGTTATACTGATACTACTGAATGCTCTGAAGTAAAGATTAAGGAGAGTGTTCTTGAAAGAATTTTAATTAATGCAATCAATACGCAGTGTAAGCTCTTAGACTTGAAAATAACCAAGATCAGGAAGACAAGTCATTTGATGAAAAGTAGTGAGCAAATAGCCAAAGAAGAGGTTACTGCTTTAAGAAAAGAGATTTCGGCCTTGGAGGAATCGAAACTTGAGCTTTATGAGAGCTGTATTGACGGCAAATTGTCTCGTGATGAATATTTGCAACTGAAGGATGCAATGTTGCAGCGTATTGAAAAAATGCGTTTAGAACTGAAAGTTGCAGAAAACAAACTTGAGAAGATACAGGAAGATTTACGCTTATGTATTTCTCAGGTCAATGAATCGTCATCGGTAACAATTTATAGTGAAATCAAAAGATTAACACCGGAACTTGTAAAGGGGTTGGTTAAGAATATTATAGTTAAGCCGGATGGTTCTATTAGAATAGAATGGAATTATTCGAATCAAATTCAATTGCTGGTTGGTGATAGTTCTGAAATTATCGGTATTGCAGTATAGGACTTAGTAATTTGTTTCTATTATAAAAAGCAAAATATAATGTAATAGCGGATGAACTATTCTACAAAAGATAGTTATATATGTACTCATTTCAATGCTTCTACTCCTTTTTGTGCCAAAATGAGCATTTTTAGGTCGAAAATAGCCTTAAAATGGACAAAATAAAGTTGTTGTATCCCTCTTGACACACTCGTGTCGGGCTCTCCCGTGGTGCAGGACGGAAAGCTTATCGGCGCCGTCACCCACGTTCTTGTGGACGACCCCTGCCGCGGGTACGGGATATTTATTGAGAATATGATGGATGCGGCAGGATAAGGGAAATTTGTAGATTCGGGTTTATCGGGGAGTTTGAAGGCATTCTTAGTAAGCCTCTCTCCGAGAGGGAGGGGGACCACGGCGGGGTTCCCCTAAAGTGAGCTTGCGAACTTTGGGGGGCCTCGCGTAGTGGTGGAAGGAGTATGCGTGAACGAACAGAAGGCAGTTGCAATAAAGCGAGAGAGTAACGTACGTGCCGAATACTCCTTCCGTCATTTGCATCGGGATTTTTATAAAATCTCGCAAGCTCGCTTTCAAATCCCGCTACAAATGCCACCTCCCTCTCGGAGGGAGGCTCTGGTGCAAATTGCCTTTTTCGCCTATCAAATTTTTGTTTGATGCATTCCCATTAACTCGAATTAAAAGTTTAAAACACTCTGTGTATACTAACGGGGATAGTTTTCGTGGCTACTGTTATGAACGGTAGCGAAGCTCTGTATTTGTATAAGCAGGTAAAAAATAAAAAAACAAGGCAGGATTTACTCACGATTATGCCTTGTTTTTTTGTTATAACGAAAACAGAGGACCGTAAAGTCCTCTGTTTAAAACTTATTCTTTATCGACTTTTTTCCACTCAAGAGGCTCGCCGCCTTCTTCAAGAGTATCCTTTTCTATTATCAGTGTGTCATTCTCTATGTGTACTCGCTACATTCGAATTCATTGAGCCAGCTGTCGGACATATATATTCCGCCCTGGCCTACGTAGTATACCCAATCAGAAGTAAACATACCGAAAATTTCGTCCATATCGATACTGTCAACGTATGTGGCAACATACTCGTCTAAGGTCATACCGTATGTTGATACCATAGCATCATCGATCTGAGATTCGGGAACTCCTTGTGGTGTAAATGCCTGTACAAAGGTATCCTTTGTAGCCTGCTTGAGTATGTCCATAAATGCGAAGTAATCATCAAGCTCGATGTCAGCAATAACGTCACCTGCGTTTTTAAATTCATAGGAGAGAGTGCAGGGGATTTCATCGATATATGCCTCAAGACCGAATGTTTCGCCGGGCAGTATTGTGTCGCAGGTCCATTTTCCGTAAAATTCTTTGGTTGATTCAGTTGTAAATCTGGGGTCGGCGTCAATTTTTTTGCCCTCGGTCACCTTGCAACGGCTACATGTGGTGGGGGCCTCAGTGGTTGCATCCTGCCAGTCGTGACCTAGAGGCTTGCTATCTTCGGCGTCGCAGTTTTTGCAGACCTTGGGTGTGGTGCAGGTAGCATCGAGCCATTTGTGGCCTGCAGCTTCGCCCTCTGTTACGTTGCAAAGTGTGCAAGTTTTAGGTTCGGTGCAATTTGCATCTTTCCATTCATGTTTGCAGCCACACGAGGAGAAAACACAAAGGATGATAAGGGTTACTGTGATTAAAGATAAAATTTTGATTTTCATGGTATTCTCCTTTACTGAATTATTTGATTATATATATTTTAGCATTATTCTGTCAAATTGTCAATAAATGTATGTAAGGCGCGAAAAAGTACTTTTAGTATACAGCTGTCGGGCGGTATTTATTAAAAATATAAATACTCTTGAAGAATTAGTTTGTATGGTGTATAATAGTATCATAAAATGAGGGAGTGTGCGGTTATGCTTTGCGAAAAGATAAAAAACGACTTTATAGAGATACTTAAAGAAGAGCTTATCCCTGCTATGGGATGCACAGAGCCCATTGCTCTTGCTTTCGCGGCAGCTAAAGGCAAAGACAGTCTTGGCTGTGATCCTGAGCGCATCGTTGCAAAGTGTTCGGGTAATATCATAAAGAACGTTCGCTGCGTCCGTATCCCCAATTCCGGCGGCATGACGGGAATTGAGGCGGCTTGCGCTCTCGGAGCTATAGCAGGAGACAGCGCCAGACATATGGAGGTTCTTGAGGCTGTTACCCCCTGTGGCCTTGAAACTGCAAAGGCTTTTCTTAAGGAAAGCAGATGCAGCGTTGAATATCTTGAGTCTGCAATTCCTCTCCATTTTATTATTGAACTTTATGCAGGGGATGACTGTGTCACCGTTGAGGTGCGCTACAGCCATACAAATATTGTAAAGATAACGAAAAATGGCGAGATCCTGTTTATGACAGAGGACCTGAAAGAGGTTACCGTTGTTGCAGACAGAAGCGGCCTTTCCATTGAGAATATCTTCAATTTTGCAGAGGGTGTTGAGCTTGAGCTTATTCTCCCCTTTACCACAAAGCAGGTCGAATGCAATATGGCCATAGCCGAGAGGGGAATGGTCGGTGACTACGGTGTTGGCATCGGTAAGGCAATCCAGGAAGTCTATGCAAAGAGCACGTTCACAAATATAAGAGCTTATTCTGCGGCAGCAAGTGAGGCCAGAATGGACGGATGCGATATGCCCGTTATCATAACCTCAGGAAGCGGAAATCAAGGAATTACTTCAACTGTGCCTATCATCGTTTATGCCAGAGAGAAGGGTATAGATGAGGAGAGAATGCACCGATCCCTTGCTTTCTCAAGCCTTCTGACAGTATATCAGAAGGAATACATAGGAAAGCTCTCTGCGTTTTGCGGTGCTGTTTCTGCGGCTTGTTCAGCCGGTGCGGCTATAACCTTTATGGTGGGCGGAAGCCTTGTTCAGATAAAGGATACTATTGATAATACTCTTGCAGATATTCCCGGTATCATTTGCGATGGTGCCAAGGCATCCTGCGCAGTAAAGATATCTTCTGCACTTGATGCATCTCTCTTTGCCCATTCTCTTGCGATGCAGGGAAAGGTATATGAGGCAAATACGGGAATCATCCGTGATGAAACTGCCAAGACTATCAGCAGCGTCGGTCATATCGGCCGTGTGGGAATGCAGCCCACGGACCAGGAGATCGTTAAGCTTATGATAGAGAAATGATAGAATTAGTTTTCGAAGTGGAAATTGAAAATGAAAAAGGTGCTGTCGCATTTTGTTGCGACAGCACCTTTTTGTCTTATTTTTCTGTGGCTGCAATTTCAGGAATGCTTTCGTCGAAATCCTCCCAGAATTTAATTACTGCAGCTTCGTATGTTTTTGTGTCTGTAAAATAGCTAAGGCAGTGGTCGGCACCGGGAACAACGAGGAGCCTTTTCTCTGCGGCGCATGCCTTATAGTTCTCGTAAGTATGAGTAACGGGAACGAATCTGTCATCTGTTCCGTGCACGAAAAAGACAGGTACCTTGCAGTTTTTCAGCGCCTCGGGGCAGGAGTATTCCTTGGAATCGATCTGAAGCTTCTTTTTGTAAAGATCGCTTGCTGCTGCTTTATAAAGGCCGTAGGGGATATGGAGATTGTTCTGAACAACATGCTTCCATATTGCATGAGGAGAAGTAAATCCGCAGTCTGCCATTATGCCGTGAACTCTCTCGGGAAGCTCGAAGCCTGAGGTCATGAGTACGGTGGTAGCTCCCATGGAAAGGCCGCAGAGGTAGATGGGAATCTCTTCGGTATTCTCGTTTGCCCATTTCACCCATTCGAGGCAGTCATAGCGCTCAAGGAGACCGAATCCCATATAATCGCCGCCGCTCTCGCCTTGGCCTCTCTGCTCGGCATAAAGAACGGAGCAGCCGTTTTTATGCCAGAACTCGGAGATTATGCCAAAGTCCTGAGACCAGGCGCTTCTCCAGCCATGCATCGCTACGATGACTCTCTTTGCGCCATCGCAGGGAAACCAGTGGCCTATGAGGCGAATCCCGTCAAAGCTTTCGATCTCAACTGTCTCATGCTCCTGCTTTTCAAATTTTGCAGAAGCTTCCATAACGGTTCCCATAACTGCGGAAAGCTCCTTCGAGCCCATGAGCCTATCCTTGCTTTTTGCCATTACCTTGGGCTCTTTACGGTCCATGGCAACGTTCATCAGGCTTTTGGCGATTATATGATGGGCAGCGCCTATTGCCAGTGCGGTAACTGCCGCAACACCGGAGGCTATAAGGACTGCTTTGGTATTAATTTTGTATTTTTGATTGTTTGGTCTGTTGTTTTTTGCTTTCATCTCATTGATCCTTCCTCTGGATAATGTTTTACGTGTATACAATGTAATTATAGCCCCTATAACGTAAAAAGGTCAACAGCTAATGATATATAAAATGTAAAAATATTGTGATTTCGCTCCTTTTTCTCAAATTGGTTGAAAAGGGTGGGCAGATGTGTTATAATTATTTATTAATATGTAATCGCAGTTTTAGTAAGGAGTTCACCAATGAGAATATTACATACGGGAGACTTGCATCTCGACAGTCCTTTTTCGGGACTTGATATCGGTCGCTCTGAGCGCCGCCGCCGCGAGATGCGCGAAACCTTTTCTCGAATGATGAGATATGCAAGAGATGAGCACTTTGATATGGTGGTAATATCCGGAGACCTTTTTGATTCTTCCTTTGTTACCAGAGAGACCGTATCCCTTCTTGTTCGTGAATTTGCATCTGTTTCCTGCCCCGTTATCATTACTCCCGGAAACCATGATCCCTATACCGAGGATTCTGTATGGAAGAAGACTGAGTTTTCCGGGAATGTACATATTTTCAAGGAAAGAACCCTTGAAAAGCTTTCCTTTGACAGTCTTGGCTGTGATGTTTACGGATATGCATTCACGTCTTCTGTTCAGGGAGAGTGCTGTGTTGGGGGCAGAGTACAGGATTCCGATCGCATAAATATTCTTGTAGCCCATGCAGATACAACGTCTCCTATCAGTAATTATTCGCCTCTCCCTGTAGCGGTAATACGCAGCTTCGGTGCAGATTTTGCTCTGCTCGGTCATGTTCATAATCCTGACGGTGCAAATGCCCCTCTCGAAGGACTTGGAGCATATTGCGGATGTCCCGAGGGACGTGATTTCGGCGAACTTGGCGAAAAGGGTGCTCTTGCGCTGAATATTGAAAAAGGAAACGTTACGGTTGAGAAGATACGTTTTTCAAAGAGAGTATATCTTGAGTATTCCCTCAGTATTGACGGAGCTGAGGATATGGGCAGCATATTATCTGAAATAGAGAGCCTTATCGCGAAAAAAGGGCTTGGTGAGGAGCATCTTGTAAGGATAACGCTCACAGGTGCGGTTTCTCCTTCGCTGGTTATAAACACGAAGGTTCTTTCTGAGCCTTTCGGAAGCCTTTTCAGCCTTGAGGTCGTGGATGCAACCTCTCCCACATGGAACGCAGAGGGACTCCTTGCAGACCGCGGTATCCGAGGTGAGCTTTACCGTACTCTTCTGCCCCGTCTCGAAAGCAGTGACAGAAACGAGAGAGAAACGGCTTCACTTGCTCTTCGCTATGCCCTTGCAGCTCTTGTGGGGCAGGACATATCTGACATATAAGTGGTGATGCAAATATGTACATAAAAGAATTGTATATCGAGTCCTTCGCGGGAATGAAGGACAGAGAGTTTAGCTTTTCAAAGGGACTTAATGTGATCGAGGGATCGAATGAGTCGGGAAAAAGCACTCTCTGTATGTTTATAAAGTTTATTTTTTACGGTCTTTCCGGCAGAGGAAATGACGGAGAAATGTCCGAGAGACAGAAATACGTTCCTTGGGATACGGGAAGAGCTGCGGGAAGCCTTACTGTCGTGACTGCCAAGGGCGAATATAAGATCACAAGAGATCTTAGTGTGTCGGACGGTGAGACCCCTCGAGAGAGGCTGAGCGTTATAGATCTTTCATCGGGTAATGCAGTTTTCAAGGGCAAGGTGCCCGGAGAGTGTATTCTCGGTATGGATGACAAGATGTTTGTAAATACCGTTTTCGTTCGTCAGATAGGCGGAACCGCCATTGACGGAACGGGAATGACGGAGGCTATAGAAAACATTCTTCTTTCCGGTGATGAGAATGTCAATATGAAGAAGGCTCTCGACCGTCTTGATAAGGCCAGAAAATCCCTTATGCATAAAAGAGGCACGGGCGGCGCTCTCCAACTTGCCCTTCAGGACAGAGCAAGAATCGAAAGAGAGATCGCTGAATCCAAGCAGGGAAATACAGAGATGATAGAGCTTGAGGGAGAGAGCGAGAAGCTTGCTTCCCTGATATCTCTCAGAACGAAGGAAAGAGATAAAAATGAAGCTCTCTGCGATGCATATCTTAAAATATGCGCAGGAAAGAGAGCAGAGGAGGGTCTTTCTCTTAAAAGGAAAACAGAGGAGCTGAAAAGCTGCCTTTCTGAGCTTGACAGATATGGAAACGTTTCCGAAAAAATGGGAAAGATAAATGCCGGCTATGCCCGTTTCACGGCGGTTGAGGCAAAGCTTTCCGTGCTTCGCGATTCCATGGGGGATGAGCCTGACCGTTCTTGTAAGATGACGGATGATGATATCCTTTCAGCTCGTGCGGATATTGCAAATGCAAAAAAATACGATAAAAAGAGAAAGCAGTTTGCCCTCAGCGGTATAATCATATGTGTTCTCGGCGCCCTTATTGCGTCGGCGGGATCATATCTTAATATTTTCACAGAGCTTGCCTTTGGAGCTGCTGTCTTTTACGGTGGCATCGGGGTTCTTGCTTTCGGCTGTGTTTTCCCCTTCCTTTGTCTTGCAAATGCATCAAAGCTAAAGGCTATACGTAAAAAGTGGGGAGTTTCCCTCAGTGCTAAAGGGCTTGAGGAGGAGATCCTTTCCCGTATCGAAAAAGCTCTGGAATATGACAGGGTCAAAAAAGAAAGAGACGAAAAATTCTCAGATATGATCCTCCAGGAAGACGAGAGAAGGAAAATACTTGCCCTTCTCCGTACGGCTGCTCTTGAATTTTCGGAAGAGGATTTCGAGGATGTCGGAACGCTTGTTGAAAAAGCTCTGGAAAGTGCTGCACAGATATCGGAAAAGAGAGAAAAGCTCAGCGGTGAAGCAGGAATTGCAAACGGAGAACTCAAAGCATTTGCCGATGTTCTTTCCGATGACAACGGAAAAGCAACGATTGAAGTTGCGAAAAAAGCTCTCGATACAGAAGAGGGAAAAGCGGCGAAGGACTTCACAAGGAAGGATTTTGAAAGCTGCAAAAACAAAAAGCATTTTGCGGAAAATGTTCTCCCCGGACTTCTTAAAAGAAAAGGCGAGGTGGATGCTCTTCTTGCAAAGCTCAAGGCAACAACAAAGGATACTGCCATTCTGTCAGCACAGCTTGACTGTGTTAAAAGAGATATAGAGGGAATGCAAAGAAGACTGTCCGGTATAGAGGAGGCAATAAAGGCCCTTCAGACTGCGGGAGAGGGGCTTCGCGCATCTCTCGTTCCCTTTGCAATTTCAAAGGCAGGAGAGCTTATGGAAGGCTTCACCGGAGGTAAATACGAAGAGCTTTTGGTGGAAAATGATTTTTCCGTTAATTTTAAGATAAACGGCGTAAAGCGCGATATATATTATATGTCCGCAGGTACGGCAGACAGCGCGTATATCAGCCTTCGCGCGGCTTTGGCAGGTGTTCTTTTCAGAGAGGACAGCCTTCCTCTCATATATGATGAGAGCTTCGCGAGAATAGATGAAAAAAGACTTGCGGAGATACTGGCAATGCTTGAGGGCATCGACGGCCAGTCTCTTGTATTCACCTGTCGCACTCTTGAGGCAGGTATTTCAGGGGGCGAAAAGATACTGCTCTGAGTCTGCTTTCGTCATGTATAATTAAAATAAAAAAGAAAGGGACGGTCAAGATAATGGATACCGAATATCTGAAAAAAGTCGGCATATTTGTGCTGAGCGTTGTTTTATCGATCGGAATACTGTTTTATTTCGGTTATCATATATGGCGCTCCTTTACAAAGGAAATAGAAACCGTATCGGCAACTCAGATCGTTCATTCCGATACGATAAAGGCAAAGGGCTATATATTTCGCTCCGAAACCGTTATTGATTCGGGAAGCGGAAACAGCCTTGTCCCCGTAGTTTCAGAAGGTGAGCATATCAGAAAAAGCGGAGAGGTTGCAAAGCTTTACTCTGAGTATGCCCCCGATACGGTTGCAAGAATAGCAGAGATAGAAAAGCAGATTGCTGTTCTTTCACGTTATTCAAAGACTGATGGAATGAGCCTTAAGGATACTGCGAATATAGATCGCGAGATATTTTCCATTCTTTCCGATATGAGAGGTTACTCGGATTTTGGAAAGGCGGGAAGTGCTGCCGCGCTTCGCCAGAATCTTCTTGCAGGAGTAGGCGAGAGGGCGGTTCTTACCGGGGGGCTTACAAATCTTTCGGATCAGATAGCAAAGCTTGAAAGCGAAAAAGCATCACTCACAAGCGGGCTCGGCTCTCTTCTCGGAACAGTTTATACCCCTGTCAGCGGATTTTATTACTCGGAAACAGACGGATATGAAAATGTTTTTAAGGCAGAGTTGCTTTCGGATATAAGCTTAAAGGAGCTGAAAGAGCTGCTTCTCTCCTCCCCCGAGGCAGAAGGAGGAGCAGGCAAGACTGTAACAAATAGCCGCTGGTATCTCGTCTGTCCCATTGATGAGGAAGAGAGAAATACCTATAAGGCCGGAAAAAGCTGTAATGTTAAGTTTTCAAATACTGAGCTTCAGCTTTCCATGGATGTGGAGCAGGTACTTTACGATAAAGAAAGCGCGGCTGTCGTCCTTTCAACAAATGTAATGCCCGAGGGGTTTGATTTCTACCGTATGCAGGATGTTGAGCTTGAGAAAGCGCAGTATCAGGGTCTTAAGGTTCCCGCATCGGCGGTGAGACTTATAGACGGCGTAACGGGAGTATATATCCTCAATGTCAGTACAGTATCTTTCAGACAGGTTGAGATACTTTATACTGCTGACAGCAACTATATTGTAAAGATACCCGATGGCTCGGAGATACCTTCTAAGGACGATAAGGAAGCACTTAAAAATTACGTGCCTCATCTCAGACTCCACGACAGTATCATAGTGGAAGGAAAGGGACTTTACGAGGGAAGAGTAATTGGTGATTAAGGCGAAAGGCAAAGAGCCTTACAGCATGTTATCGGAGGTTTTATGGATAAATTAAGAGAACAGATAATCCGCGAAAATTACGAAATAGTAATGGAGAAAATAGAAGCGGCAAAGGCAAAGCGAACAGTGGGTGGCGATGTTACCCTTCTTGCGGCAACAAAGACAGTTCCTGCAGAAGAGATACTGTTTGCAATCAATGAGCTTGGTCTTCCCGCTGTGGGAGAAAACAAGGTACAGGAATTTCTCACAAAGTATGATGCCCTTCGCGGCACAGTACCCCTTCATATCATAGGACATCTGCAGACAAATAAGGTAAAGAGCATTGTCGGAAAGGTGGATATGATACAGTCCTGCGATTCGCTGAGACTTGCAAATGAGATAGCAAAAAGAAGCATTGAGGCAGGCGTGACCACAAAGGTGCTGTGCGAGATCAATATCGGCAGAGAAGAGAATAAAAGCGGAGTGCTTCCCGAGGAATGTCTCGACTTTGCGGCTCAACTTGAAGAAATACAGGGCATCGAGGTTGCGGGGCTGATGACAATGGCGCCCGTGTGCGAAACCAAAGACGAATATAAAAAATATTTTGAGAAAACATATACGATATATCTTGACTTTTTGCGAAATAAAAGGCATAATAAAATAGAGTCTGTATTATCTATGGGTATGAGTGACAGTTTTGAGGCTGCTATTGAAGAAGGCGCTACAATGGTACGTGTGGGCAGCTCCATATTCGGTCAGAGGATATATCCGAACAAGTAATACAAAAATGAATTTAATTTTGGAGGAACATGAAAATGGGAATCGTAGATAATATCAAAAAGAGAATGGCCGGCACAAATGAACCTGAGTATGATGATGCATATGCAGATGACGGCTACTATTCTGAGAGCTTTGGATCCTATGATGAATCAGAGGATACAGATGCAGGCATGAGCACAGGCGCAGCAAGCGTTTCTATGGGTGCAGGCATCAGCCTTTCCGGATCTTCCGGAAGCGCAATCGAGATGAAGGTTGTAAAGCCTGAGTCTTTCGACAGCGTAGCTCAGATCGCAGATCACCTCATTTCCAGAAGAACTGTAGTTCTTAACCTTGAGAATACCAATAAAGAGACATCCCGCCGTCTTATCGACTTCCTTTCCGGAGTTGCATATTCCATTGACGGATCTCTTAAGAAGATCGCAACAAATGCGTATGTGATCACTCCCAGCAACGTTAATGTAGGAGATGCATCCCTCACTTCCAAGAAGGCGGCTCCTCAGCCTGAGCCTGCAGCAGCTCCCATTATCGACGAATTCGGCGAGTATTGATTTTGAATACATAGATTCCGCCCGGCAAAAGCCAGGCGGACTCTTGTGTTTTGACCCTATGAATAATAAGGAAAACGCAGGGGGCTTCCTCTGTACAGATGAAGAGCGGCTGCTGATTTCAAGAGCGACGGAGCTTTCCGTTCGCGGGGAGAATTCTGCGGTCGCATTATCTTTTTTGACCCCCGGAGAGCAGAGGCTTGTGTTTTCGGCGATGGAACGCGCCCATAACACATCAAGGCTGTTTTTTTGGGGCGGTTGCATCGGCGCCGAAAGACGCAGAGCGATTTTTTTGCCCGAGTGGCTTGTGTTGGACAGTACTTGCCATGAGCCTCTTTATTCCGAGGAAAGGGAAATGCATTTTCTCGGGATCCTTGGCGCTATGGGAATGGACTCCCTTTGCGAGGAGTTTGTAAGTTGCGTAAAGATTTGCTCCAGCGGATATGCAGAGCTTTCTCACAGAGATTATCTCGGTGCGCTTATGGCGCTGGGAATAAAAAGAAGCACAATTGGCGATATTTGCGTTGTCGGACGGGATGCTTATGTCTTTTGCACGGAAAATGCGGGGGCATTTATAGTTGCTGAGCTGAAAAAAGCAGGCAGAGAAACATTAAAATGCGAAATGGTTGCAGTAGGGCGGGATTTCAGAATAAATCGCAGCTTTGCTGAGATATGCACGACTGTGGCATCTCCGAGGCTTGACGGTACTGTTCGTGCCCTTTGTAACGTTTCAAGAGAAGAAGCTCTTTTGCTTGTAACGGGCGGAAGTGTAGAGGTCAATTATTTTTTGGAAAAAGAGCCGGACCGAGGTGTGGTAGCTGGAGATATCCTTTCTGTACGCGGTTTCGGTAAATATATAGTAGATCGTGCTGAGGATCAGACGAGGCGCGGCAGGATCAGATTGATAGCTAGAAAGTATACCTGATTCAGGGTATACGCGAGGTGAAATATGGATTTTTCAATTGAGAAAAAAGGTTACAGTGTCAGCGAGGTAGATTCCTTTGTCGAGGATATTATGGCGAAGTATCAGCGACTTCAGGCTCAGAATACAGAGCTTGAGCAGAAGCTTGCAACTGCAAAGCGCCTTATCCGTCGCTTTTCTGATACGGAGAATGCCCTCAAACAGAATATAGCAGATTCGAAGAGAGCAGCGGCATATATGATATCCGATGCCAATGACCGTTCTGAGGAATTGCTTGACAGTGCTCGCGAAAGCTGCGGCGAGATCATTTCCGATCTTGATATGCAGATAGGAGAAAAGCTTGTTACGGTAGATCGTATGAAGGCAGAGGTAACTGCTTTCAAGGATGAGCTTTTTGCACTTTATTCTTCCCATATCGAGCTTATCGATAAGCTTGCTCTTACTGCAGAGACCTTTGAGTATGTTCCCGATTATACTCCCATTGCCGATGCTGTAGATAAGTTTGAGGAAAAGGAAGCTCAGGCTGTCGATGTTCCCGAGTTTGTAGAGTATCCTGAGGAGTCTATCTTTGCAGAGCTTGAAGAGGAAGAAAAGGTAGAGAACGAGGGCTTTGTTCTTGAAGAAGTGAAAGAAGAGCCTGATGAAAAAGAGGAGATCGTTTTCAGCGGAGAGATCGTGGAAGCGAATGCTGAGGCTGAGGACGAGGATGATGACGAACTTCAGCAGATAGCCCTCAATGATGAAGAGTATGCGGCAGCTGTTGAATTTGATTTTGAAAGCTTCCATATCGACGGAGTTGATGATGTGGTTGAAGAATCAGATGCATCAGAGGATAATGATCTTAATATTGATGATTCTGAGATAGAGATAGAATTTGAGGTTGATGTGACAGAGGATACAGCTGATGCCGATGCTGCGGCTGACGATGAAGCTGATATGTCCGAAACCGATTATTTCAAGTATCTTTCCGATTTTGCAAATTCTGAGGACGGCGAAAACTTCTGATGATCTACTGCTTTATATTATGTGTCCTTATTGTCATTCTCGATCAGGTGTCTAAGCTGATAGTTATAAATACTATTCCTAAGGGCGCGCTGATAGAGGTGATAGACGGAGTGTTTAACCTCACCTATATTGAAAATACAGGTGCTGCTTTCGGTATGCTTTCCAATCACCGATGGGTGTTTATGGTGGTATCCGTAGTAGCTATAGTACTGATCTTCTTCTATCTCTGGAAGGAAAAGCCCAAGAGCATGTGGATAAAAACACCTCTTGCTTTTATCCTCGGCGGCGGAATCGGTAATATGATAGACCGTGCTTTTCGTCCCGGTGTTATCGATTTTATAGATGCGGATTTTGTTCAGTATCCCAGTGTCAGCTTTGACGGCGGCTTTTCTGTAACCTTTGCGGATTTTCCCATTTTTAATGTTGCGGATTGCTTTATAACCGTGGGATGCGCTATGCTTTTGGTTTATCTGATCTTTGTGGAGATCCCGCGGGAATCAAAAAGAGAAAAAGAAGAAAAAGCAAAATTGGCATATGCAGAAAATAAGCAGGAGAATATAGAATCTCCTGCCGAAAGTGATAACAATGAACAGTAATACAAATATAATTGTCGCAACAGCGGCAGACGGGGACATCGGCAAGCGTGCCGATGTTTTCGTTTCAAAGGCGGCAGACATAACAAGAAGCGCGGCGGCCTCACTTATTGAAAAGGGAGCCGTTAGCGTAAACGGTAAGATCTGCACAAAGAGCTTGAAAATAGCATTGGGAGATAAGGTAGAGATATGCGTTCCCGAGCCTGAAATGTGCGAGGCGCAGCCTGAGAATATCCCCATAGACGTGGTCTATGAGGATGATGATGTTATTGTTATAAATAAACCTCAAGGTATGGTTGTCCATCCGGCTCCGGGGCATACAACGGGTACCCTTGTGTCGGCCCTGCTTTATCATTGCGGAGAAAGCCTTTCCGATATTAACGGAGTGATACGTCCCGGTATCGTTCACCGTATAGACCGTGATACAAGCGGACTTATTGCAGTGGCAAAGAATAATAAAGCCCATGTTTGTCTTGCGGCTCAGCTTGAGGATCATACCCTATCAAGAGTGTATTATACGGTTGTCTGCGGACATATTGATGAGAGTGGCACCGTGGATGCTCCTATTGACCGTCATCCTGTGGACAGAAAGAAAATGGCAATAGTAAAAGGCGGCAGACGTGCGGTCACTCATTACGAGGCTTTAGAGGAGCTTTCTCAGTATACATTTGCCCGTATGCGACTTGAAACAGGCAGAACTCATCAGATAAGAGTTCATATGGCGCATATCGGCCATCCCATTATCGGAGATCCGGTATACGGCAGACCAACGCAGTTTGAAAAGCATCATCCCGCACTCTTCAAAGGCCAGATGCTCCATGCAGGGGAGCTGACATTCGTTCATCCGTCTACCGGTGAAAAGGTAACGGTAACAGCGCCTCTCCCCAAGAATTTTGAAGATGCACTTGAGCTTCTTCGCCGAGGAGTAAATTGAAAAAAGCCACCGAGTTCGGTGGCTTTTTTCAGTGAAGAGTGAAAAGAGAAGAGTTTCGGTTGAAATCCGCCCGCAGGGCGGATTTCAATATTATTCCAGTGTTTCTGCAACCTCTTTGAGAAGAGCCCTTATCTCCAGGTGCTGAGGGCAGTGGGTTTCGCAAAGTCCGCACTCAATACAGTCTGAGCACTTTCCGCCCTTTTCTGCCACTGAGGAATAGCGTCTTTTTGCGGTGTCGGTATTTGTGGAGCCAAAGCGTCTATAGCCGTTGTAGACCGTGAAAAAGTCAGGAATGGCGATTTTTTGAGGGCAGTCATCGGTGCAGTAGCGGCAAGCTGTGCAGGCGATGGCATTATCGTTCCTAACTATGTCTGCCGCTTTTTCGGATATTGCCATTTCTTCCTTTGAGAAGGGAACAAAATCTTTCATATAGCTGATATTATCGTGAAGCTGCTCTTCTGTAGACATTCCTGAGAGGACCATGAAAACGCCTTCAAGGGAAGCACAGTAGCTGACAGCCCAGCCTGCGGGTGAAAGGGAGGGACGTGCGGATTTAAAGAGGGATGTGGCATCAGAGGAAACATTTGCGAGTGCGCCACCCTTTACAGGCTCCATTATGATCACAGGTTTTTCATGCTTTCTTGCAATCTCGTAGCATGCCTTTGCCTGAACACTGCTGTCAAGCCAGTCAAGATAGTTAATCTGGAGCTGAACGAATTCCATTTCCGGATGTTCTGTGAGAATGCGGTCAAGCACTTCGGGAGAATCGTGGAAAGAAAAGCCCACGTGGCGAAGCTTGCCTTCTGCCTTTTTGTTTGCAACGAACTCAAAGGCGCCAAAATTACAAGCTTTTTCATATGATGAAGCGCTCATGGCGTGAAGCAGATAGTAGTCAATATATTCAACACCGAGGCTTTCGAACTGGTTATCAAAGAACGAGGGAATATCCTCGGCTTTTTCAATTCTGAAAAGGCTGAGTTTGTCTGCAAGGATATAGGCATCGCGAGGGTAGCGTTTTGCAACGGCTTCGCAAAATACTTTTTCACTTTCGCCGCTGTGGTAAGGCTGAGCAGTATCAAAATAAGTAAATCCGGCATTAATAAAATCATCTGCCATAGACTTGACTCTTTCGATGTCAACAGCTTTTCCGTCTTCAGTCATGGGAAGACGCATAAGTCCGAATCCGAGTTTTTTCATAAGTTACACCGTTCCTTTTAGAATATATTCATTATACCATATACTTCTGAATAATTCAATAAGTTGAATACAAAACAAACCGGCTACGGGTATCCGTAGCCGGTCATGCTTCTGTGCTTTTTTATTGGGAAAGAACGAAAATTATTTTATAGAGAACAGCATTTCGCCATAGGAGGGGAAGGGCCAGCAAGCAGAGTCGCATATCTCCTCAAGGGCGTCACCGTCGGCGCGGAGGGCATTCATTGCGCTGATGACCTTTTCCTTATAGAAAACAGCGTTTCCTTCTTTTCCTATATTCTTTTCGCCGGTTTTTGTTACTGTTTCGAGGCGCTCAATATTTGCATAGAAGGAGTCGCAAAGACGACAAAGCTTAGAAAGGAGCTTTTCCTCAGCTACGCAGGTGCCGTATTTTCTCTTCAGTTCAGCATTTGCCGCGATTCTTGCTGCGTAATCGCTTACGGCAGGAAGAATATCGTGGCGTGCCATATCAAGCATTGTTAAGGCCTCAATATGTATGATCTTTGTATAATTTTCGAGCTGGATGTCAAGGCGGGCGCGCATTTCGTTTTCAGAGAAAACGCCATGACGGGAGAAAAGCTCAATATTCTTTTCATCAAGCATATGGGAGAGGGCATCGGGAGTTGTGGGAAGGTTTGCAAGGCCGCGGCGCTGTGCTTCCTCTATCCATTTATCCTCGTATCCGTTACCGTTGAAGATGATCCTCTTATGGTTCTTGATAGTATTTCTGATAAGGTTATGAAGAGTATCGTTGAAGTTCTCAGCATCCTCAAGAATATCGGAGAACTGACGGAGCACCTCTGCAAATGCAGTATTGAGAACTGCGTTTGCCGTAGCGATAGACTGGGAGGAGCCTGCCATACGGAACTCGAACTTGTTACCTGTAAATGCAAAGGGGCTTGTACGGTTTCTATCTGTATTGTCCTTGGGGAACTTAGGAAGGGCGTGAACGCCGATCTTCATCTGAACTGTGTCCTTGGCGTCATAGCCGCGACCCTCCTCGATAGCCTCGAGGATCTCTGTAAGCTCGTCTCCAAGGAAGATGGACATAACTGCGGGAGGAGCCTCTGCCGCGCCGAGACGAAGGTCGTTGCCTGCGTCTGCAATAGATATTCTAAGCATTTCCTGATAATCGTCAACAGCCTTGATAACTGCAACGAGCATAAGAAGGAACTGCGCGTTATCGTGAGGTGTATCACCGGGCTCGAGAAGGTTCATGCCGGTATTTGTTGTAAGAGACCAGTTGTTGTGCTTACCGCTTCCGCTGACACCTGCAAAGGGTTTTTCGTGGAGAAGGCATACCATGCCATGGCGGTCTGCAACCTTCTTCATCATTTCCATTGTGATCTGGTTCTGGTCAACTGCTACGTTTGCAGAGGAGTAGATGGGAGCAAGCTCGTGCTGTGCGGGAGCAGCCTCGTTGTGCTTTGTTTTTGAGAGCACGCCCATCTTCCAGAGTGTCTCGTCAAGGTCCTTCATATAAGCGGCAACGGGAGACTTGAGGCTGCCGGAATAATGGTCGTCAAGCTCCTGACCCTTGGGAGGCTTCTGGCCGAAAAGGGTTCTGCCTGTATAGATAAGGTCCTTTCTCTGCTCAAATACCTCCTTGGAGATAAGGAAGTATTCCTGCTCGGCGCCAACAGAGGCCTTAACGTTAGTAACGTCCTCATGGCCGAAGAGCTTGAGAATACGAACTGCTTGCTTTGAAAGAGTTTCAAGAGAGCGAAGGAGAGGTGTCTTCTGGTCCAGAGCCTCACCGCCGTAGGAGCAGAAAGCTGTAGGGATACAGAGAGTACCGTCCTTGATAAATGCGTAGGAGGTGGGGTCCCATGCGGTATATCCTCTTGCCTCGAATGTGGAGCGGATACCGCCGGAGGGGAAGGAGGATGCGTCAGATTCGCCGCGTACAAGTGCCTTGCCGGAGAACTCCATAATAACCTTACCGTCCTCAGCAGGGGAGATAAAGCTATCGTGCTTTTCAGCTGTGATGCCAGTCATAGGCTGGAACCAGTGGGTATAATGGGTCGCACCGTTTTCTATTGCCCAGTCTTTCATGGCATCGGCAACAACGTTTGCAATCTCAAGAGTCATTCTCTTGCCCACTGTGAGAGTTTTGTTAACGATCTCAAAAACGTCCTCAGGGAGGCGTTCTTTCATTACAGTCTCGTTAAAAACGAGACGACCGAATATTTCGGGTACATTAATGTTATTCATAATACTCCGCGGTATTTATCCTTTTTGGATTGTTATTTCTTATTTTGAAAGAGCATCTGTTTCGCTCTTCGAAAGCTTCAGGTCTTTTTCGGGGAAGGAGGGATGAACTACTATGATTCCTTTTGTGTGATCGGCAGGGTATGTGCACTCATCGCAGCAAAGGAAGAGATAAAGCTCAGTATTCTCATTTATTTCAATATCGGAAAAAGCAAGACGGAAATGATTGTAAAAATATCTTTCCTTTTCATCCACGATACTTGCTTTGGCTACCGTATTTCCATCGCTGTCTCTCAGTTCAAAATAATACTTGTCGGGATCGGAACCTACAAGATAGTTTTCTGAAATGCTGTCGTTATATCTGACGGTTATCTGCAGCTCTTGTCCGTCTTTACAGTATGCGGGGCTGTACGCAGTAAAATATCCGTCCTCGCTCATGTCATAGGGGAGCTTGAAGGTGACGAAAGCACTGTCGCCGTTCTTTTCATATGAGGCTTTTGCCGCATCTGTGGGATAGATATCCGTAAGGGTTGATCTGTCGCTTGTCATAAAGATTCTCAGGGAGAGGAATACTACAAAAACCAGTATGAGAGCGATAAATGTATATTTAATTATTTTTTTCAGCTTCATGGGAATTCTCCTTTCAGCACTTATTTTTATTATATCAAACAGAATAACCATATTCAATAGTTTTTTCTACAAGAAAGACTTTAAAATAGTAGAATATTTTTCACTTTTATCATTGACAATCGGGGAAAATACATATATAATAATCAATTGCAGGAAACTTGAAATGAGTAGAGAAAGAAAGGAATGCTATATGAAAATAGACCTTACCCCTATACTTAATAAAAGAGTTCCTGTCATAGACTTTGACTTCACTTTGTCGCCGGAGGCTGTTGACGGTGCACCGGATATATCTGAAGAGATCACTCTTACAGAGGATATCAGTGTTAGCGGAAGAGTTTCCGATAACGACGGGTATATGATGCTTCGCGCGAGTGTAAGTGTCGGATACGAGACCGTCTGTGACAGGTGCCTTGCAAAGATAGAAGACTTTGCGGATTTTGAGTTTGTTCGTTTCGTCACCGTGTCAAACGCGGCTCTTGAGGGAGTGGACGAGGATGAGATGCTCACAGTCAAAGAGGGCGGTATTGATTTTGACAGAGATATAATTGAGGAGCTGTCTCTCGAGCTTCCAGTATATCATCTGTGCGAGGACGACTGTCCGGGTCTGTGTTCTGTCTGCGGAAAGAGACTTGACGGCTCTTGTAGCTGTAAAAAAGAAAAAGAAATCGATCCGAGGATGGAAACTTTTAAAAAACTACTTGAAAATATGGAAAAGTAGTGTTATAATAGCTGATGTAGATTTTTAAATTACCTTTTAATGTCTTCAAGGAGGTGTGTTTCAATGGCAGTACCGAAGAGAAAAGTGTCTAAGGCACGCAGAGATAAGAGACGTTCCAATGTTTGGAAGCTGTCCATGCCCGGCATGGTAAAGTGCCCCAACTGTGGTGAGTACAATCTCTCTCACAGAGTTTGCAGCGCTTGCGGCTATTACAATGGCAAGCAGGTTATCGCAAAGGAAGAGGCATAAGCTGATTTCGTGTTACGAAAATGACGAAAATGGGAGCTTCGGCTCCCATTTTTTCAATCAACAGGGGGAACGAAAATGAAGTATGAACCTAAACAAAAAAATAAAATACCCGAGGTAACTGTTGCGGCTCTTTTTGTTTGCGCCGGAGTTGCTTTTGCATTTTCGTCAATTGAGCTTATTCCCGGCAAGG
The DNA here is from genome assembly GCA_045636685.1 of Candidatus Avispirillum sp. Lineage (GTDB taxonomy): Bacteria > Bacillota > Clostridia > Oscillospirales > CAG-272 > Avispirillum. Next base: position 22,488 of record JAZTXZ010000059.1, read on the forward strand.
GAATGCTTCAGCTTCTTGCAGTGGCATTGATCGTTGCCATGGTATTTATTTTTATCAGATATAAAATGACATCCTTTTGTTATTCTGTAAGGGTTTCTGCTCCCGGCTCCAAGAAAAGCCTTCATCATGAGGATGATGAGGAAACGGTAAAGGAGGGGGCTGTCAGCTATGAGGATGCCCTTTCTTTGCCTATAACCGCAGTTCCTCCGAGCATGCTTGAGCTTGTTTGTGAGAGAAGGCAGGGTAAGAGCGCATGGATAACAGAGTGCCTTCTGAAGCTTACGGATATTGAAGGCTGTTACTTTCTTCCCGAAGAGGAAAAGGAATTTTCCAAAGCCTTATCTTCCAATAAGCGTATAGGAAAGTATAAATATTTTAAGAATATGTTCCCTGCAGAGCAGATGGTCATTATTTCTGATTCTCCCGCAGGTAGAATTGCGGTATATCTTGAATATGACAGAAAGATATGTGATTATATAAAGGCTGTTGCAGGCTATAATAAGGGCAATTAAAAGGAGCTGTCGCATTTACTTGCGACAGCTCCTTTTCAGTTTATTACTTTTTTCTCTTTGCTTCATCCTTCAGGCGGAGCTCAGTGTTGAGAATTTTCTTTCTCAGGCGGAGAGATTTGGGAGTTACCTCTATAAGCTCATCCTCGCCTATAAATTCGATAGCCTGCTCAAGGCTCATAATCTTGGGGGGAACAAGGCGGAGTGCCTCGTCTGCGCCGGAAGAGCGTATCGATGTGAGATGCTTTTTCTTACATACATTGAGAGCGATATCGATCTGCTTGGGGCACTCACCAACGATCATACCCTCGTATACGGGAGTCTGAACGCCGATGAACATCTGACCGCGGTCCTGACAGTTGAAAAGTCCGTAAGAGGTAGATTCGCCTGTTTCGCTTGCGATAAGGGAACCTGTATAGCGAGTGGTGATCTCTCCCTTGAAGGGCTCATATCCTGCAAATACACTTGCCATGATACCCTCGCCGCGAGTATCGGTAAGGAACTCGCTTCTGTAGCCAAAGAGGCCGCGTGCGGGAATAGAGTATTCTATCTTCATACGGTCTCCGCGGAGATTCATCTCAAGAAGATCTCCCTTGCGGCTACCCAGCTTCTCGATAACGGTACCTACGTATTCCTCGGGAACTTCAACGGTAACATGCTCCATAGGCTCGCATCTCTGTCCGTCTATTTCCTTGTAAAGCACGTGAGGGGTGGAGCATACGATCTCAAATCCCTCGCGTCGCATGGTTTCGATAAGAATGGAGAGGTGCATTTCTCCGCGTCCCGCAACCTTAAATGAGTCAGTAGTCTCTCCGTCGGAAACTCTGAGAGAAACGTCCTTGAGTGTTTCCTTATAAAGACGTTCACGGATCTGACGGGATGTGACGAATTTTCCTTCTTTGCCGGCGAAAGGAGAGTCGTTAACGGAGAAGGTCATCTCAAGGGTAGGCTCACTTACCTTTACAAATTCAAGGGCCTCAGGGCAGGAGGGAGCGGCAATAGTATCACCTATAGTAATGCTCTCGGCGCCGGAGAAGCAAACGATATCACCAACAGTTGCAGTTTCAACAGACTTTTTAGCAAGTCCGTCGTACTGATAAAGGGAAACGATCTTTGTTTTCTTGGGAGCGGCGTCAGGATTATGGTAGTTAACGATAACTGCCTCGCCGTTAACCTTCATGGTACCACGCTCGATACGTCCGATACCGATACGGCCAACATACTCGTTATAATCGATGGAAGAAACGAGCATCTGAAGGGGAGCATCGGGATCACCCTCGGGAGAGGGGATATAGTCAAGGATACAGTCCATAAGAGGGGTAAGGGTTTCTCCGGGAACATCAGGGTCAACACTTGCAGTTCCTGCGCGGCCAGAGCAGAAGAGCATAGGAGAGTCGAGCTGCTCGTCAGTAGCTCCAAGGTCGATAAGAAGCTCGAGAACCTCGTCTATAACTTCGAGGACTCTCTGGTCGGGACGGTCAACCTTGTTAACAACAACGATAACGCGGTGACCAAGCTCCATGGCACGTCCGAGAACGAATCGGGTCTGAGGCATGGGGCCTTCTGCCGCATCGACAAGGAGGATAACGCCGTTAACCATCTTGAGGATACGTTCAACTTCACCGCCGAAGTCTGCGTGTCCGGGGGTGTCTATAATATTGATCTTTGTATCTTTGTAAATAACGGAGGTGTTCTTTGCAAGAATTGTGATTCCGCGTTCCTTTTCGAGGTCGCCGGAGTCCATAACTCTGTCCTGAACTACCTGATTTTCGTGGAATTCGCCGCCCTGCTTAAGCATCTGGTCAACGTTTGTAGTCTTACCGTGGTCAACGTGAGCGATGATAGCAACATTTCTGAGGTCTTCTCTAACCATTTTTTTGACCTTCCTTTAATTAAATTCACAACTATATATTATAAAGCTTTATTTTCATTTTTTCAACAGTTTGAATATATTTTTTTGAAGAAGATATAAATAAGCTTTATATATAGTGGATGTGGCAAAAACTGTACTCCCCTTTGAAGTGGAAGAAATAAAAAAATCGGCTGTTGCATTAGCTACAGCCGATTTTTGTTAGTTTTATTTTTTATATTAGTTGGTTCTTCTTCTTCTGATAACAAGAATAGAAGTTGCAGCTGCGAGAGCAACTACTGCAACGGATACGATAATGAAGAAGTTGTCGCCTGTTACAGGAGCATTTGTACCGTTCTGCGCTCCGTCGTTGTTATCAGCACCTTCATTTTCAGCGTCGTCTGTAGGAATATCGCCTTCGCCTGTAATGTCCTCGCTGTAGTAGCAAGCGAACATCCAAGCGTCAGCAAGCTCACCGCCGATCCAGCCTTCAGCGCCGTACCAACCCTGGTACTCGCCTGCCTTCTGGAATACTTCCATAAGGTCAGCTGTGAGGGGGTAGAGACCGGAAGCCTCGTCCATGCATGCAATGTACTCGATCATTGCTTCTGTGAAGTCCTTGATCATAGCAACTTCGCCGTCCTCACCGTAGATGAGGTACTTGAGCTGGCCGTAGCCGTTAGCTGCGGAGAGAGACATCATAGGATCGTTGATGTTTGCAAAGAGGATGGGGCCGTCAGCTGTGTTGAGGTGGTAGTAGCCGTCAGCACCGAGAACTGCCTTATCTTCAACTGCGTCGAATGTATCAACATAGTTGAGCTCATCTGCGTTACCGCCGAATACGAATGCCTCGGGAGTAACAGTATTGATGTAGCTTTCCTTGGGGATCTCCTTGATCTCAACTTCCTCATAGTCAACTGTGATGCTTGCATCGAAGAAGCCAAGAACTGCAACCCAGATGGACTGACCTACGCTTGTGCATGTCCACTCAAATGTGTCTTCTGTGATAACGTCATCGCTGATGTAGTCTGTGCTTTCTCCAACTGTGATCCACATACCGTTAGAGCTTGCAAGGCCGAGAAGAGCATCCTCAGATGTGAATGTGTACTTGCCTGTTGCATCGGGCTCGAAGCAGAATACTGTGTAGATGTAGTCCCAATCGAGAGAGTATCTGTCTGTACCAACCTGGAGGTACTCGTCGCTTACGATGTAGTTGTTGATGATGTCGTCGCCTTCGCCTTCGCCATCACCTTCGCCCTCGCCGTCGCCGCTGCCTGCGCCGCCGCCTTCAACCTCACCTGCAACGAAGGAGATAGACCAATCTACGCTGCCTGCGGGATTAGAGAAGAAGCTTGCGGGATCGTATGTGCTGATGAAGATCTTAAGAGTAGAGCCTACTTCAACGTCAAAGGACTCGGAAGAAACAAGAGGATCGTCATCGCTCCAGTGGATATCGCCGTATGTAGCGGAGCCGTCTGCGTACTCACAGTCAATGCTGTACATCCAGCCTGTTGCGGAATCGATGCTTACTGTAACTGTGCCTTCTTCAGTAGCAGTCCATTCATAGTAGTAGCCGGTAGTGCCTTCTTCAAGAGTTGTTGTCTTGTTGCCGTCCTCTGTAATCTCGGGGCAGAGGTAGGAGCCGATACCTGCAAAAGCAACGTTGATCATCACGCTGCCTGCGGGAGCAGACCATGAGTTTTCAGGGTTGTATGTTGTAGCAAAGATAATGAGCTCATCGCCCTCGCTAACCTTTACAGTTTCAACGCCCCAGAGTTCTTCCTGGAATGTCTGGTCATCGCTGTAGCGCATATCGCCGTATGCGCCCTTTGTGATGTTGTTTACGAAGAACATGTAACCGAGGTCAATGTACTCTTCGTTTGCATCAAAGCTGAATGCAGAAGCAAATACCTGGAATACGCCGTCTGCGGGAGCTGTGATGGAGTAGTAATGGCCCTGATTGTTTGCCTCAAGCTCAGCTGTGAGCTCTGCGCCGAGAGCACCGCTGTACTCGTTCTTTTCAAGAGTAACAACCTCGGGGTTGTCGATAGTGCCTGTATTGGAAGCACCTGTACCTGCTGTAAGCTTGATGTATACTACGATAGCCTCAGCTGTGGGGTTCACGATGTTGAAGAATGTACCCTGGGGGTCCATTGTGAACATGAGTGTACCGTCAGCCTCGGGTGTGATGGGCATTCTGCCGTAGTAAACTGTGTAGCCTGCGCTTGTAGCGTAGCCGATCTCAAGTGTAGAGCCGTTAGCATCGTCTACAAATACGTAAGCATCGCCCTCAGCGGGGATTGTGATAGCAGTAGGAGTAAGAGATCCTGCTGCAACCTGATAGGGGTTTTCGTATGTGCCGAGATCATCAGCAAATACAGTTACGGATACTGACGCGAGAAGCATCGCCAGCACCATAATGATGCTTAAAACCTTTTTCATAGTTTTAAACCTCCTTGAAATATTTAGTTGTAAATAATTGCAAAAGCAAATATGTGGTATTCTACCACAATAATTCGGTCATTGCAATAGTTTTTAGATTAAATGTACTTTCCGTACCAATTGATGGTAGTTGCGGGGAATTTGTTACGCTTGTCGGGAGCGGCACCAACGATGATGATAAGTTCATCGCCTGCCTGAACCTCCATTTCAACATATGTTCCGTTAGCATCAGTCTGGCTGTCGGAATCTGTTGTGCGCTGGGAGGAATTTCTGTTGTTAGTTACAGTAAGAATAGAAGCCACGTTTGCAGAAATGTAGAAGCGGATAGTACCTGCCTTTTCAGCCTTGTACTTGTAGTTATATCCGTCGGAGTCTCCTGCGGAGAGGGAAACTGTAGTAGTGCTTCCCATAGTCTTAATAACGTAGGGATTTGCCTGAGTACCTACAAGGTTTGTAAACACGATGGTAAAGGATGCAGCGCTGCCGCCCTTATTACCGATCTCAAAGGAGATAGCATCGCTTGCAAGAGCTACGGGAGCTACAAATGTAACAACGCCGCCCTGAGCATCATAGCGCTTGCCGTCGCAAATTATGTATGCGTTTGCATTGTTGATAGTAACTACCATGCCGCCAACGCGGTAGATGTTGTAGAAAAGGGACTTTCCTGCAGGAACCGCAACTGTAGTTACGCTCATGGAGCCGCTTCCAACAACGGGGATTTCAAGATAAGGATCATTCTTTGAGCCCTTACCGAGTTCGGGAGTAGGTGTGCTTGTAGAGGGAGGAGTTGTCTGCTGTGTCTGCTGCTGTACCTGGGGAGCAGTTGTCTGCGCTACAGTAGTATCTGCTACAGTAGTATCCTCAGCAGTAGTGTCCTCAGTTGTGGTATCTTCTGCTGTTGTATCCTCAGCGGTTGTATCTTCTCCGGTTGTTTCTTCTTCTACTTTTGCAGTTGTTTCTTTCTTTGTTTCATCGTCGGTTTTCTTGTTGTCTCCGCCGCAAGCAGCAAGGCTGAAAAGGGAAGCAAATACAAGAAGGAGCGCGATGATCTTAGTGAGATTCTTCATATCAGCCTACCTTGGAGATCTCAAGGGTGTACTCTGTAGCACCGCTTTCGAGATAGATCTCAGCCTCTCCTGTATATTCATAGCCTGCGGGGCAGGACATAACGGAAAGCTTGTGACCGTCCTCGATTCCGATATTGAAAGTTGCAATGCCGTTATCGTCTGTTTTTGCGGGGATGCAGGAATCCTTGCAGATCTGAACCATAACGCCGGGAACTACATTGCCATCGCCGTCAACAACAGTTACTTTAAAGCCTGTAGGAGCTACGGTAGTATCGATAACAGTAGTATCAGCCTCGGTTGTAGTTGCATCTGTTGTTTCATCGGGAGTTTCGTTATTGCCGCCGCAAGCGCAGAGGCCGAACACCATGCATCCGAGAAGGAGCACAGCCAGGAGTGTTCTCATCATTTTCATTGTTTTTCTCCTTATATCTTAGTTATTTTATATCACTTAGATTTCTGATTGTGGTGTGGGTGTAATCCTCAGAGGTGAAGAAGTCGAATATCTTTTCAAACTCGCCATCCCCGGTAATAGCGCCCATATGGATCATGCTTATGACACCGTAACGGTCAATTACCACGGTAGTAGGATATGCATTGAGCTTGAAGGCTGACTCCCACTTTGCTTCGCCCTTTGCCATAGGGAAGGTGAGGGAATTGTTTTCGGCATATGCAGAAATTGTGTCGTTTGTGCCGTCAACAGGGTTTATTGCGATAACCTCAAGGCTGTCGGCGTATTTACCGTAAGCTGATTCAAGATAAGGGAATTCAAGCTTACAGGGGCCGCAGTTCATGAACCAGAAGTTCAGAACAACAGCTTTTTTGGTTTTGAGAAGCTCTGAGAGCTTATAGGTATTACCGTTTATATCGGTCAAGGAAAAATCAGCTGCTACGCTGCCGAGACCGAATGTAAAGTCGGAAAGGCTTTCCTCAGGGAGGAGATGAGCCTTAAGGACGATGCTTGAGTTTTTTTCTGTTATTGTGTAGCAGTCTTTTGTTTCATATCCGGTGGGAACGTTTTCCAGAGTAGCGTAGTATTCCTTTTCGGCGATTGCCTTAAAAGATGCGGTGCCGTCTGAATCAGTATCCTGAGCCCAGACAAGGTCTGTAAGCTCTTTATCCGCATATATGCGGACATTTATTTCGGAAAAGCCCTGACCCCATTCAGACTCCACTTTAAGGGTGAAGTCTGATGGAGTAGATTTTTGATTACAAGCGCTGAGCAGGAATGCACAGCATAGTACAAAAGAAAGGAAAAAGGATAATTTTTTCATTTTAGCCAAGATAGCAGCACATAAGGAGCCATGCGATATCTGCATTGATAGTAGGATCATTAGCGCCGTTTATATCACGGAAAATATAGCCGCTGTTTTCAATATCCCACCAGCCAACGTATTCGCCGCGGTTCTGGATAATGTACTTAAGGTCTTCTGTAAGGGGATAAACACCCTCGATCTCATCGGCGCAGGGAATATACTCAAGGAGACACTCGGAATAGCTTTCTCTCTTTTCGAAGTTGCCGTCCTTGTCGTAGAAATATCTTGAAACACCGCTTCTGTCGAGAATAGTTTCGAAGCAAGCGATATAGTCGCAGTCTTCGGAAAGACGAACAAGAACGAGGGGGCCGTTTTCGGAGCCCAGGTGATAGAACTCATCTTTTTCGTTATAAACGAGCTTGTAGGTATCAGTAGAAGCAGTCAGGTCAAATTCCTTGATGCTATATCCTTCGGGAAGGGTATAGGGAGCCATTTCGTGTGTTGCCTTGTAGATATCCCAGGGCTCATCCTCGATGGACTTCTCGGGATCACCTGTGCGGTCAATGGCGAGAACGCAATTTTTTGCGCCGTCGTTATCAATACCGATAACGTATGTGCTTGTTCCTGTTTCATCGTTACCGATCATACTTGCTGAAACGGAAACGGAGAACTTACCGTCTTTCATCTCAGCAAGATTCTGCTCCTGAACAAAGTGGGGAGCGCCGTGGTAACCGAGAGTACAGCCCTTTGCATCAACAAGGGAGAACTCATAAACTCCTGCCTCACGGGGAGAGAAAAGGAAATAGGTTCTCTTTCCCTCTGTAAGGTTGACATAATTGCATCCGGTAGAAACGTTATAAGCATCAAATTCATCGGTGCCTACATAGAGTGTCTGAGCTTCAGTTGTGATCTTGTTTGCGATGATGGCATCAGCTTCTGTTTCTTTTGCAGAAAGCTTTACACCACCTGCATAGTAATAGCTTTCCTCACCGTCGGTGAAGGAGAGCTCGATTGTGTAATCGCCTTTAGCGAGAGCCTTTTTGGCAACGCCGTTTTCGTCAACAGCCTGCATAGCAACCTGCTCACCGTTCTGCATAAACTTTACGATAATGCCTGTGGTGTAAGGATCGCCGAGAGCATTTTTTACGTTGACTTTATATTCCGCCTCGCCTCCTGCGGAGCAGGAAGCGAGGAGAGTTGCGGAAATGAGAAGGGAAAACGCGATAATAAGAGAAAGGATTCTGCTGGAATTTTTCATGATGTAACCTCGATTCTTAATGATTATTTGCCGAGGTAGTCATAGTAGTAGCAAAGCTTGAGCCAGGAGTTCTCAACGTCTTCAAAGGTATACTTATTCATAAGCTCCTGAAGGAGTTCAGCGAGGCGTTCGTCTACAACAACACAGCCGTCAAGCTCTGTGCCGGACTTATTAACCTTGGAAAGATATGCCTTGATATCGTTTGTGAGGTCGGGACCTGTACCGTGGTAACGTCCTTCGAGAACGTCATCGAGCTGATAAAGTTCGCAGTTCTGGTCGTACTCCTCGCCCCAAAGGGTCTTGAGGTATTTCTTGGTCTTTTCAGCATCGCCGTCATTCTGCTTGAGGTAAGCAAGGATCTCGCCGTCAGTTTCAGACTTAGAGAAATCGAAGCCGCCCATAGCGATCATCTCAGTGATAGACTGGCTGAATACGGGGGTAATACCTGTGAAGTCACAGTAGATAAGGCTACCGTCCTCGGAGTAGTACTTACCGTCCTTGAGAACGGGAGTGATGCCGCCTGCAATGATATCATAGATAGTATTTCCGGTAGCATCAGAGTTATAGGTGAAGTATCCGGGAGCTGCAAGACGGAAGAGATCATATGTTGCTCCGAGATATTCAACGTCATAGTAGATATAACCTGTAGCGTAGATATCCCAGAATGCCATATTAATGTAATATGACTTGCCTGCTTCCATGTAGTATACCATGGAGCAGTTGATGTCATCGGTATACATTCTTTCGTCATGCTCGTATGTCATAAGCACTTTGCCGTTACCGTCGAAGATCCATGCATCGATACCGTCCTGATAGTCACTCTTGGAAGTGAAGCGGTAAACTCCGGACTGAGTGGGAGCAAACTTTGCAAATGTACCTCTGGGGATAATAGCGCGGTCATAGTAGAAGTAGTTGGTAGCAACGTCCTTGCCGAGGGTAGCTGTGTATGCAGAGAATGTGGAAAGTCCCTTGATGGGGTCCTTAAGCTGGGAAGCACCCTTGCCGTAAGCCTGATAGTACTTACAGATTCTGAGCCATTCATTTGCATCCTCAGTAAAGCCGGCAACGCTTGCAACCTGCTCAAGCATTGTCTTGAGCTCCTTGGTTACGGGGCAGATGCCCTGGATTGAGGAGTTGGATGCATAGGAGAAGAATTCAACCATTCCGAGGCCGCCTTCTTCCTTCTTGTTATAGAGACTTACGCCGTCCTTATCTGCATCGCCGTTATAAACGATATCCTGAACAGTTTCTTCCTCGTTGAACTGTGTGTAGTTCATAAGGTCTGCAAGGAGGATAGGACCGTTTGCGCTTCCTACATGGTAGTAGGTATCAGCTTCGTTATATACGATGTCAACGTAGCTATATGTTTCGCCGTCTTCATTTTCAGTTGCAGCATATCTGGGAAGATATGTATCAACGTCAATGTCAGAAGCGTTTACAACGCGCATATTGTCAATATATACGGTATCATCTCCCTCAGCTCCGTCGGAGTCCTTAAGGAAGCAGAGAGCAACCTCATATGTACCGTCCTTGTCTGCTACGATGGGATAGCAGGACTTCCATGCTTCTTTTTCATCAACACCGGAGATCTGGAAAACGTCCTCATCGTCTACGATAACGTAAAGAACGTCGCAAAGTCTCTCGGAGGAGATAAGGTAGTCAAAGCCGAGTGCCTGACCTGCCTTGAGGGTAACGTCTGCATACATGATGGTGTAGGAGTCGTCGATACCTACGTTGGATGCTTTGATGCATTCCTGACCGAGCTTTTCAGCTTTTACGAAGGGCCAGATGTATTCAGCATTTTCGTCCTCGGTTTCGGGGCGATATGTAACTTCGAGGTTACCCTTGTTGATAATACCTGCGATCTCTTCGCTTGAAGGCATTTCAACATTGGGCTTGATCTGAGTTACGAGATCGCCGATGCCGCCTGTGCAAAGCTTCTGAACATACTTGTCGGAAGTGAAGTGGTCAAAAGCGCAGACCCAGGGTCTCTTGCTTGTGATAGCACCTGCTTCAACGAGACAGATAACGCCGTACTGGTCGATGAATACGCTGGTGGGGTAACCTGTAACGCTGAAGGTGTTTGCCCAGGAAGCGGGACAGGAAGCCATGGGGAATGTGTAGCCGTACTGGTTCTTGAAGCCCTTAACAGCATTTACATCATCCATGGGGTCAAGAGCGATGATAGCAACGTCATCGCTGTAGTCCTTATAGAGTTCGTTCATAAGAGGGAACTCTTCAAGGCACCATGTACATGTTGTGTACCAGAAGTTAAGAACAACAAGCTTCTTGTCCTTCATAACCTCGGAGAGCTTGATCTCATTACCCTCAGAATCCATAACGGTGAAGTCGTACATAACATCACCGGTCTTGAGAGTTGCTGTAGAGAGGTCCTCGTCCTTAATGAGGGAGGACTTGAGCTTGATCTTAGCCGTCTGGCCGTCAAATTTATAGCTTTCGCTTACTTTGTATCCCTTGGGAACACCGGAAAGAACGATAGCGTACTTATCGCTCTTTGCAAGGTTAAAGCTGACTTTACCTTTTTCGTCAGTTTTCTTTGCATCCAGCATGTCGTCAAGCTTTTCGCCTTTGTAGATGTAAACGTCTACGTCGGACATAGGCATTCCGCCTGCGGTTTCTATCTTGACGTCATATGCTATCTTGTCGCCGGAGCTTTCGCCTTCATTTCCTCCGTTGCCGCCCTTTTTACAAGCGGAAAGGGAAGAGAGGGCGCCAAAACACATAACGAGACAGAGGAGGAGTGCGATGATCTTCTTTTTCATTTTCATTTCTCCTAATAGTTTTTTGGCACTTATAAATAGGCATATTTACCTTATTATAGTTATATACATTGTATCATAAAACTGCAAATCCCGTCAATATGAGAACCGAACAAATTCAGCGAAAAAGATGAAAAAATCAACTGATTATTTGCTCTGTAAAATGATAATTTTGGTGAAATTATACATAGTTGGAGCTGTTTTATACAATTGTAACAATTAAGACAAGTTTTAAAAGGTCATTATAACGTATCAAGCCCCCTTAATTCTCTTAGATATCAGAGGTTAAAGGGGGCATTTATATAGAAAACTTTTATTGTACCGTATAAGGGGCTCATGCTTTGTTTGCCATGATATATTCCTCTGCGAAGTGAGCGGCAACGGCGCCGTCTGCCGCTGCAGTAATTACCTGACGTAACGCCTTTGTTCTCACGTCACCCGCTGCAAATACACCTGATATATTTGTTTTTGTGGATTCGTCAGCAATAATATATCCCGCATCATTTAAAGAAACGCTTCCGCTAAGGAAATCAGTTACAGGTTTGCGTCCTATACTTATGAAAATTCCGTCCACATCAAGTTCCTTTATTTCTGAGCTTTTTATGTCTTTCACAACAGCTCCCTTGATCTTTCCATCAGCCATTATTTTTTCAAGTTTGCTGTCCCAAAGAAATTCTATATTTTCTGCATTTTTCAGCGGCTCGTGGTATATCTTCTCAGCTCTGAGAGAATCTCTTCTGTGAACAAGGTATACCTTTTTTACAAGCTTTGAAAGGTAAAGCGCGTCTGCAGCGGCGGAATTTCCGCCTCCTACAACAATAACGGTCTTGTCCTTGTAAAATCTTCCGTCGCAGTGAGCGCAGTAGTGAACTCCCCGCCCAGTAAGCTCTTCTTCTTTTTGTATACCGAGTTTTTTGGGATCGGCGCCGGTAGCAATAACCACAGTTCTTGCATACTTGCTACCTACGGTGGTTTCTATTCTTTTTATTTCATGGGAAAAATCGCAGAAAATCACTTCTGCATACTCGGTTTCCGCTCCGAAGCGGTGTGCTCCTGTCTGCATTTTCATACCGAGCTCAAATCCATCGACGCCGTTTTCAAATCCCGGATAATTATCTATATTACCGGTAAGTGTCATTTGTCCTCCCGGGGACATTCTCTCAAGGATCAATACACGAAGCCCTGCGCGTGAAGCATATAATGCAGCGGTATATCCCGCGGGGCCTCCGCCTATGATTATCATATCGTAAACTTTATCCATGATTTGATATCCTTTCTTTTTTGTGATTTTATTATACCATATGTTTTTTTAAAAATCGGTGACTGTATCACATGATTTGTATTTACATAAGCTGAAAAAAGTCGTATAATCTATCTAAAGAAACGCAGTTAAATCACGCTGCTTGAGCCGCTTTGCGGCGGAATGGAGACAATTATGGCAAGGACAATGTTTGAGCCTGTATATAAAGAAATGTTTCCCTTTTGGGGTATTATTCCCGATTCGGATAAGGAATATATCTGTGAAAATTCTGTTGCCATGAGTTATCCAAAGGGAGCTACCATACATGACGGAACCGAGTGCTCCGGTGTGATACTTATAAGAAAGGGCTGCCTCAGGCTTTATATCATGTCAGAAGATGGCAAGGACATAACGCTTTACCGTCTTCACGAGGGAGACTTGTGTATGCTTTCCGCATCATGCGTGTTGAATACACTTACATTTGATGTTTTTGTTGATGCTGAGGAAAACAGCGAATGCTATGTAATAAGCGGATGTGCATTTGCTGATATTTGCGAAAGAAATACTGATATAAAGATCTTTTCTCTGGAAACTGCAGTCAGCCGTTTTTCAGATGTTATGTGGGTCATGCAGCAGATACTGTTCATGAGCATGGACAAGCGTCTTGCAATATTTCTGACTGATGAAGCTGCGAGAACTGGTGCGGATACTGTAGTGCTCACCCATGAGCAGATAGCAAAGTATATGGGCTCGGCCCGAGAGGTTGTATCAAGGATGCTTAAATATTTTTCCGGTGAGGGAATAGTGGAGGTATCCCGTAAGGGCATAAAAATCATAGATAAAAAACGCCTGAGGGCAATTGCACTTGGGTGAATTTGAATTATAAATGTTTGAAGAAATCCGCCGAGAGCGGATTTCTTCTTTTTGTTTATTTATTATATAGACTTCAAATTTCTGGTTTATCGGGGAGGTTATGTAGGGAACTTTTTTTCAAAAAGTTCCCTACGACCCTCAAAAACTTCAAAAAGGGATTAATATAAATTCGGGTTTGTCGGTGTGTTCGCACACGCGTTATCGAGGATTCGCTGAACTAAAGCCTCCACTTCTCATCGCGAATATGAAGATATACGAGGGCAAAGATAACGTGATTCGCTCGGCATTC
>JAZTXZ010000060.1:0-16877 GCA_045636685.1 Candidatus Avispirillum sp.
ACAGTGTCCCTTTCCGTCCGTTACCTTGGAGGGGAAATATCCCTGGCCTATCTGGGTATAGGTTATGGCTGTATTGATATTGTCCTCGTATATGATTCCGCAAAGGGCCCTGTTTGTTGCTGATATGAAGTCAAGCTTCGCACTTCTTCCCTCGGGGGTTCTTACGGTAATATCTCCCGCGCTGTCGAGGGTAAAGGTGGTGGCTCTGTTTTCGTTATATGTGTTGTTGTATTCGTATATGGCACTGATTCGGGTATCAGATGAATCGGTCATCGATACATACTTTATGAAGTTTTTGTTATTATTCGGGTCAGCGATAAGATTAAGTCGTCCGAAATGGTCAAATTTATAGATAGTATGATCTTTTGTTTCTATCTGATACTTACAATCCGTCTCGTCTATTACGGTCATCGTAAGTCCGAGGCCGTCCTCGTCCTTATGCTCGTTTCCGTCCTTTTGCAGATAATGCTTCGTTCCGTCGCTGTCTATATAGCAGTATTCGTAGCTGATTGCTGAAACGCCCGGAATATTATATGTTAAGTCGCAGGCTTCTATCCTGTGGTGGTAGTTCGTGCGCCATGCGCCCATTCCCGAGCTGCCGTTGTCCGCGCTGTTTGCACTGTATGTGACGGAAACGGAAACAGGCATATTGTTTCCCGTGGAAGAAACAAGGGAATGAGACATTACAACGTTACCGTTGTAATTATTAACGCCGACACTTCCCATCCTTCCCGCTTCCATGGTTGTGAAGGTCCAGTAATCTTCAATTCCTCTGGAGTCGCGGTATACGTATACGAATCGGGGACAGAGTGCTTCGCCCTCGTATAGCTCTCCCAGGTTTGTGCTGTCATAGAACCTTGCAAAGCTTTCCGCACTTCCGAGTCCTGCGGCTCTAAGGGCAATTCCGTAGTTGGGCTTCGTACCGTCAAGCCACTTTTGCGCGGCTTCTGTGATCTCAAGGTAGTAGGCCCTCTCTACGCGTGTGGAATCGTTATAGTAGATATAGTCAAGAACGTTAGAATAATCCGCCCTGCCATTGCTTCCAAGAGCCAAGGGGGCGTTTTCCATCACATTTGATGTGTTCCAGTCGGAGGTTATCATGTATGCGTTTATCTGCATATCGGAAGGGCAGGAGGAATATCCGCCTGCGAAGTTGTAAAGATACAGATAAGCGCTGACTATATTTGTGTTGGTATATGTAAGGACCTCGGGGAGCTGTGAATACAGCATCGCCTGAACCTCGGGAGTAGTACCGCTTGCGGAATCATAACGTTTTCCTACCTTCAGGTAATTCAATTCTCCCGTGTTGCTGAGGCTGCCCACGCTCGAAGCAAATACGCCCGTCGTATCCTTAACCGTATAGAAATTGCTGTCCGTCACGGGCGGGTCAATGGTAACGGGGTAAAATCTTGCGGCGCTTGCAAGCCACTTCTTGTTGGGTATGAGCTTATAAGTATACGTACCGTCGCCGTTATCGGTAAGCTCAACCTCAATATCCGAGCTTTCAACACCCATTCTGTCGTACATAAAGGGCGCTTCGATGCGAAGCTGTTCCGCTCCATCGGAGTCGTTCAGTGATACGGATCTGTCGCTGTTCAGCGCGGGGGTGAGCTCTCCTGTATCAAGGGTAAAAGAGAATGTCCTGATCATCGGATGGTTAAGTACTATCTCTTCCTTGAGTACAGCGCCAGAGATGCTGTAATTCAGATCGATTCCGTTCATTACGGAATCGTATCGAACGCTCGATGCGGCACCGGGGGCTGACATCATAATGCTTGAATGCTCTTCTATTGCATCTGAAAGCTTAATGTCAAGCTTTTCTGCCTCTTCTTTTGTTTTTGAATAAAGCGCTTCGAATTTTTCATCGGTCAAAAGCTCTGCGCAAATTGTCTCGGAAAGCTCAGACAGGCGTTCGCTGTCAATGTGCGCCTCCTGCGTTTCTGCCTCGATCTCATCTATGGCAGAAAGTGAAAAAGAGATGCTGTGATCTCGGGCGGTGAAAACCACTGAGCCCTCGTCGCTGATAGTTTCGGGAACCCGAATGGAAACGGGGCCTGCTATAGTTTCAAAGAAGCTTTTATTTCCGATCGTCACCTTCTCGAAGCGATAGTCGATCTCCTTCATTTCGCCGTCTTTTTCGTAGTGTACCTGGGTGGGGTACACTGCCGCAGTATACGAGCCGTCGCTCATGCGGAATATCTTTGTGTCAAGAGTTCTCTGATCGACCATCTCGCCGAGGATAAAAGGCGTGCTCTCGCGCTTTTCTTCGGTAATGATCTCGTCTTCAAGTACCGTTCCTTCGTCGGAAGGAAGGGAGTCTTCTGAGTTTATTGCTTCTGCGATAGCATACACGGGTATACTTTGCCACAGAAGGACAATACTCAAAAGAACAGCAAGTGTTGAGAGTATCTTTTTCATTTTTTATTCCTTTCTGATATTAAATAAGATTACAGCTGACATTCTAACAATAATGTCCATTGGTTTCTCCCCCTTCTTTAAAAATCCGAAAATGAATACATATGAATGAATTTAAAAAGCCGCAAAGGGCGACTTGTTTCTCTCTATTTATATATTATATATTAGCATATCTTTTTATCTTTGTCAACTCTTTCGCTTATGGGCTGACTTTTCGCGGTGGCGCTTTTCTCAAAGCTACTGAGTTTATAAGTTTCGCAAAAGCACGTTTTGGCGCTCACGGTCGGTATTGGGAAACTGCCCGCCGGACTGTTTTTGCCTGTTGTACCGACATAGGTGCGACCTTTCGAATCCCACGTCAGATACCTTATGACAAAAAGAAAAGACACCCGATAGGGTGTCTTTCTTTTTGAAGACTAACCCTAATTTTAATACAAATGCACCCCCTTTTGAGGTTAGGGGGTGCAAAGTCATTTTAGGGGGTGCATTTTTAAGTCAGGGGGGTGCAAACAGAAGATTCAAAATAAGCATAATCTACGGGTACTGCTCCGATTTTCTCTATAAAGAAGCGGTTGATCATCAACGGAATATTGCTCCTGCTGTGCATAAACTTTACTCTGCTTACTTTTAAATAGGTTCTGTTTTCAACTACACAGAAAGAGAGCTGATGTTCTATTGATGTGCCTAAGTGTGAAAAAACTATAGTTAGGGAATCAGCATCAAATGTATATTCAAGAATATCCTTGACATTACGGATAGCCAGTTGTTTGATTACCTCCGACTGATTACAATTCAAAACAAAACAATAGTGCTGCATTAATGGATCGGAGTTCATCACGTTATTTCGAACTTTCTTATCTTCCATTATCGGCTTAAAAATCAAAAACAACGCCAAAGGTATAACAAGCATAAACAAAGCGATAAACACGATATATTCCATAGAACTACCTCCTATTACATGTTGTTTTGATTTATTTTACCATAAAAATGGCTATTTTTCAATAGTTTAACGATTATCGGCTACAATCTAACGATTATCTCTATAAATCAACGATTACGCCAACATTTTAACGATTGCTTGTATTTTAACGATTTGAAACAGGCTTAAACAGTCAATAGGGGGCTTTCTATCCAGAAAAGTTACCAAAATGCTGATTTTGAGCATAAAATAACCGTCATTCTGTTGTATCAGAATGACGGTTAATCTTTGGCGGAAGGTGTGGGATTCGAACCCACGTGCCCGCAAAGGCAAACGGTTTTCAAGACCGCCTCGTTATGACCACTTCGATAACCTTCCGTTTATGTTAGATCTCAAGATGAGATCAACAATCATTATTCAATTGTTCGGCTCCGCCTCGTTATGTCCTGTTGCGGTGCCCGAAAAAATCATCGCATCCGTGGGTGCTCGATTTTATTCGACCGCTGCCACTCCGTTATGCTCGCTTCATCTGCCACAGGCAGCGCTCGCAAACGTTCCCACTTCGATAACCTTCCGAATACATTATTCAATACGCCGATAATTATATCATACACCACTCATTTTGTCAAGCTTTTTCGCAATTATGTGTGAAATAAAAAAATCAAAAAAAACTAAAAAAATTTCAAAAAATGTATTGACAAAGTGGAAAACGGGTGATATAATAGCTGAGCGTGGTTGAGAGATGCTGGTGTAGCTCAGTTGGTAGAGCAGCTGATTTGTAATCAGCAGGTCGGGGGTTCGAGTCCGTCCACCAGCTCCAAAAACTACAAATTAAATATGGGGGAATTCCCGAGCGGCCAAAGGGGGCAGACTGTAAATCTGTTGTCAGTGACTTCGATGGTTCGAATCCATCTTCCCCCACCAAAAAGCACACCAAACGGTGTGCTTTTTACTTTTCGTGGGGAAGGAAGATGGATTCGAAAGCCCGAAGTTAATTATCTTGCAGACTCACTGCTCGTAATATAGTGGAAAAAGTCGTAATTAAGTGATATAATAATTTCAACAGCTATAAGGGAGCGAAAAATTATGCCTATTATACTCGATCATCAGTTGAGAGAATATATCCCCCACAATGTTACAGAATTTCCGATAACTTATTTTCACGATGAGCTTGTAACTCTGCCCGACTGGGCAGGTCCCTTGCATTGGCATCCTGATTTTGAGATCGCAACGGCAGAATGCGGAGTTTTGGATTACCAGGTCGGCGGGCAGCACATCATTCTGGAGGCGGGGGACAGTATATTTGTCAACGGAAATATGATGCACGGAATAAAGCAGATCTCAGGTGACGTGGCCGATCCCATGCCCAATATCGTATTTTCCGGTGCGTTAATAGCTCCCGAAGCAAGCACCATCTATCAGAAATATATCCAGCCCATCGCACAATGTGATTCGCTGCCCTTCGTTGTGTTTCGCAAAAGCGACAGCTCTCACAGCGAGATAAACTCAATGATAAAAGATATTTACAGACAAATGGATGAGAAAAGGGCGGGTTATGAATTGGCAGTTCAGCGCAGCATAAACCGTATATTCGAATTCATATCCTTGAATTTTGAATCCCTTCCGAAGTCAGAGGCATCCCGCATACAGATAACGAATCAGATCCGCCTTCAGAAGATGCTGACCTTCATTTATGAAAATTATGCAAGTCCCATAACCCTTGAGGATATTGCAAAGGCGGCAGATATCAGCCGCAGCGAGGCAGGACGGTGCTTTCAGGCATATATGGGCTGCTCCCCGGTTGATATGCTGATCCAATACAGACTTCAGACAGCGCATGGACTATTGAACGAAAAAACACAAACTCTTCAAGAAATCAGCTATGCCTGCGGCTTTAATTCAGTTAACTATTTTAGTCGCCAATTTAAGAAAAGATACGGATATGCTCCAAGCCAAAGTGCAGATATGGGTAAATAGTGCTTATCCCTGGTGCTTCTGTG
This sequence comes from Candidatus Avispirillum sp., assembly GCA_045636685.1. Classification (GTDB taxonomy): domain Bacteria; phylum Bacillota; class Clostridia; order Oscillospirales; family CAG-272; genus Avispirillum. The sequence goes on from JAZTXZ010000060.1 coordinate 5,335, forward strand.
ACTTTTCACGGTGTGTTATGGTGATATAATTAAGCGAAAAACATTTTCAAGCTTGAAGGACATCATTATGACAAATAAGAAAAATTACAAAAAAACGCTGATAGCCTGTTATCTCGGCTTTGTAACACAGGCGATAACGGCAAATTTTGCACCCCTCTTGTTCTTAACGTTCAAGGGTAATTACGGAATTTCACTTGAGAAGATCGCGATGATCCCCCTTGTGTTCTATTTAACACAGCTGATCGTTGACCTTGCGGCTACAAAGTTTGCCGATAAGATAGGATACCGCGCCTGCGTTATGATATCTCAGATAGTGTCTGCAGCCGGCCTCGTTTTAATGGCGATCCTTCCCGATCTCCTTCCCGTACCCTTTGTGGGCATTATGATTGCCGTAGTTCTTTACGCTATCGGCAGCGGTCTTATCGAGGTTCTGGTAAGCCCCATCGTTGAGGCCTGCCCCTTTGAAAACAAGGACGGCGTTATGAGCCTTCTGCACTCCTTCTACTGCTGGGGCGCAATGGGTGTTATTCTCGGCTCCACACTCTTTTTTGCCGTATTCGGCGTAGAGAACTGGAAGATACTCGCTTTTATTTGGGCGATCGTTCCTCTTTATAACACCTTTAATTTCATCAACTGTCCTATTGAGCGACTTGTTGAGGACGGAAAGAGCCTTGGAATCAAAAATCTTTTGAAGACACCTATCTTCTGGCTTATGATAGTGCTTATGGTGTGCTCCGGCGCGTCTGAGGCAACTATGGCTCAGTGGGCATCTGCATTCACAGAGTCTGCTCTCGGTGTGTCAAAAACCGTGGGAGACCTGGCAGGTCCTTGCCTTTTTGCAATGTTTATGGGTATATCCCGTATGCTTTACGGCAAGTTCAGCGAAAAGCTTGATCTGACCCGAGTTATGCTTATCTGCGGCGCAATGTGTGCAGGATGCTATCTTCTCGCTTCTCTTTCTGCATTGCCTATCCTCGGACTTTGCGGATGTGCGCTTTGCGGTCTTGCCGTGGGTATTATGTGGCCCGGCTCCATCAGCGTATCCTCTCAGAATTGCCCCAGAGGTGGAACTGCAATGTTTGCATTCCTTGCCCTTGCGGGAGACCTCGGCGCAATGGTAAGCCCCGCCATGGTTGGAAGTATTTCCGAAATGGTAGACGGCAATCTTAAAACAGGATTGCTTTGCGCAACAGTATTCCCCGTAATAATGGTTATTGCACTGATTGTTTTGAGAAAAAAGAAGAATAAGATCAAGAATTGAAAAGAGCAGAATTAAGCTCACAATTATGAGCTGTAAAACAAAAAGCACACCTTAAGAGTCATACCCTGAAGGACAGTAAAAAAGGAAGCACGAAAATTTCGTACTTCCTTTTAATTTGTCTTATACCGTAGCAAGCAGGACATTTGGGCGCCCAAATATCACTTGTTAGGAGAACCTAAAACCCTTTTTAATTTAGTGTCTGTTTAATTCTTCATACAACTTTTTATATATGTAAAAAGGCTCTTTCCAATCTTCGTAATATCTTAATATTACATCGCGCGAAGGCAGTCCTAATTTCGCGAGATCTTTACCTTGTGGAATTGCATTACCATCTTTTACCCATTTTGATATGATATCGTCAACTTCTCGTTTGCTGTATTTTGCTTTTTTACTCACCAACACGGTTATTCCTTGTTCTTTACAAAATGCGGCGAATGTGCCATATCTTTTTGAAATGGTAGACGGCGATATTTCAAAAGTTTCATAAAACACTTTTTGAGACTCAATGATGCGTTCTTGACCATCAAAGTAGTCATCAACTGCTTTTGTTATTTCTTCTTTTGAAATAAACTCATTTACTTCGGTGACTACTGAACCCACCGCTATCTGATAAGAAGCTAAAGAGTTGAAAAATCTATAGATTACTTTCGAAGTTGGAAGTTGATTCTCTGCTTTTAAATCTTTTTGAGTTATTTTACCATGCTTACTTACAAATAGCATCCCATATTCTATTGCTGTTTCACGTGTCCAAGTAATGGGAACACTTAAACCGCACAATTCCCGTTTTATATCTGTAAAATTTTTAAGTTCCGGATAATAATTGAGAACACATGGTATTGAGGGCAATTTGTTTGCTTTCTTCATATCCTTTTGTGCTATATCACCATTTTGAGCAACAAAAGAAACTAACGCGTCTTTGATGGTTTCACGATTCCAACTGTACGAAAGATCCTCTATTCCAAACGATTTTTTTAAATTGTTCAATCCTCCGTAATACTGAATAACATAATGAATAGAAGGCAATTTGTTGTATTCTCTTCCAAAATCAACTTTGCTGATATTTCCTTTTTTCTTTATAAAAGCGGTAATCATAGCGTCAAATAACTCTTTAGTCATTCCTGCACTTGATTCATCTGTTTCAATATCTGCATCATCACAGCCGGCTGACTCGACCTCGCTCAAAGAAGCTCCGTTTAAGAATGATTTCGCTTTTTCCTCAAGGATAAAATCTTTCAGTTCCTTGTCGTTTTTCTTTAGATTACATTCTGCACATAACAATTGGCAATTTTCAAGAGTAGATTTTCCGCCTTTTGCATACGGATAAATATGATCAAAGTGACATTCCTTAATAGATGAAAGGGCGTCGCCACACACCTCGCAACAAATCTTTCCACCGTTCTTTTCTAGATTTATTTTTATTACTTCTAATTTTACACTATCCGAAAAATCTCGATTATTCATAACATTAACCCCTTTGAATATATTTACTGCCCATATTATAACAAACGCGAGGAAACATGTCAACGATTCCCAAAAATATATTCAATGACGTCGTTGATTTGTTTCCCGATATATCAATCGCGGTAAGGAACATAAGCGAAGAAGAACTCCCAATTTCAGTTAGAAATTGGGAGTTCTTGTTTCGCATGATTTTCTGTCTTTTTTAATGTCCTTTAGAATACGACCCATAAGGTGTGTTTTTTTCTGTTTCTTATTTACTCGGATTTTTTGGAAGTAATCAGTTCTGTATCCGCTCCGCAGATGAAATATAAAAAACTTCCATTGTGGGGACCTTACGGCCAAAATGTGAAATACATTGCTTTATTTGTAGCTTTATGCTATACTTTACTTAAAGGAGGTGGCTTACAATGAAAAAAATGATCTGGTTTATGCTACCTACGGCTTTTGTCCATTTTTTTGCCTTGCTGGTGATTATTTTAACCTTCGGCTCTGTTGAAAGCTCGGTGGCCGGATATATAATGGAACATATCTTTCAAAACAACGCTTTGAACATGGTTGCCGCTCTCATTATCTACTGTATGCTGGCCTCAGCATTAAGCATCACCGGATTTGTCCTCAGCCTTACCAAAAAATGGGATGCTTTAGAGCTTGCAAAAACTGCAATGATCATAAAGCTCTTTCAGGCTCCTTTATATATAGTTGTATTCGCTGTGGCCGCTGTGCTGATGATCACCATCTTTACTTTCGCTTTTTCAGTGGGATTATTTCTTATAGACTGTCTGGCTTTGGCTTTAACGGGTCTTATGACTATTTCTGCCGCAGTAAATGCAGTTCGAAGCGGCATTCTTAAATCCGACGAAGTTATTTGGGTAATCTTATTACAGTTTGTTTTTTGTGCAGATATAGTTGTTGCTATAATATTTCATTCTATGCTCAAGAAAAGATATACTGCCCAAATTACCTCCGCAGCCGAGACGATCTCCGAACTTTAATACTTAAAAAAGCATCTGATACAGAATATGTCCTATAAAAACGGGCAATAGAAAAAAAGAGCCTCCTACGGTAGAATAAAAGAAACTACCATAGGAGGATTTTCCTATCATAACATCAAAGAATCCGATCCGCAATCAAAGGAGTAAAAAAGCAAGCGAAGATCCCCCTCTCCTGTCAAAGCGGATACGAATAAGCGAAGCGGCGCTATACCTTGTCTTCATTATAGATTTATGATATAATCAGTTTCAGACGGTGGTTTTATAAAACGAAGAAGAGCTATATGAGATGTGACCGAATTTAAAAGACGTAAAACCAATGTTTTACGATCGGTCAATACAGCTCACGGGTTTCATACGTATTGGCTTACGAAATGCCGAACAATATGTGCATTCCCCAGCAGGTAAAGCTTCGGGTATCGCCTTTACATTACCGTCTTAATTGACAGAAATTTGATCTTACTTGCCATTATACGGCAGAACGGATAGTATTATGGGAAAATATTGCGATCTTCATACACATTCAAAGGGCTCTGACGGAACCGATACGCCTCTTGAGCTTATCAGAGCGGCAAAAGCGCAAGGATTATCTGCAGTTGCGCTTACCGATCACAATACGATATCAGCACTTACCGAGTTCATGCGGGCAGCAGAAAATGAGGGTATCGAAGGGATACCGGGCATTGAGTTTTCTGTGGATTTTGAAGGCAAGGAGCTTCATCTTCTCGGGCTTTTTATTAATCCGGAGTATTTCGGAGAGATAACGGCGTTCCTTGAGGATGTTCGGCGGGCAAAGGAAGAGTCAAACGAAGAGCTTGCAAAGGCTCTTTGCATGGCAGGATATGAAATAGATTATGATGAGATCAAAAGAAGCAGCGACGGCTATGTGAACCGTGCCCATTTTGCAACAGCTCTTGTAAAAAAAGGGTATGCTAAGGATAACGATGATGCTTTTGATAATTTTCTTTGCGCAGAAGCGGGCTATTATAAGGCGCCCCCGCGCCTTCTTGCTCTTGATATTATCAAATATCTTCGCAGCACTGGTGCGGTTCCTGTTCTTGCCCATCCCTTTTTGAATTTTTCGGAAGAAAAGCTGAGGCGCTTTCTCCCAAAAGCAAGGGAAGCGGGTCTTGCAGGTATGGAAACGGATTATTCCACCTATGATGAAGAAACAACAGCTTTGGCTCACAGCATTGCCGCGGAATACGGAATACTGAACAGCGGCGGCAGTGATTACCACGGAGAGCGAAAGCCGGATATTTCAATAGGCACGGGACGGGGAAATCTTGCTATCCCATATTCGTATCTGGAAGGTCTGAAGGCTCTGGCGCGGACTGCCGCTTTTGACCATTAAATTTCAGCTCCCAACACATCCATAATCCCTAACAAAAAACTCTCGGCTGCCGTTATAACGGAGCCGAGAGGGGATTATACGTAAAATTCTTCCATAGTATCGAGGCAGAGGCAGGCGAGGGAGCCGCCGAAGGTGGCGCCGCAGTCGATAAATCTTATATTTCCCGTCTTATATATTTCGGGCTTTCCGTTAATGGCCGGCGTCGGAGTATGACCGACTATCACCGTTATATCGTCGCCGTAATAGGTTGTGCCAAAGGAAGGACGCTCCCATACAAGCTCCCCTGTTTCATAATCCTTCAGGGGTCTGTCGGGGCTGTATCCGGAAAAGCCTGCGTGAACGAGGATAAATTTTTCGCCATTTTCATTTGTATATGTTTCATAAGGTCTGAAGGCTTTCATATATCGGTACAGATCTCTTAACTGATATTCCTTCAGGTATTCCATGCGGAGGAAAGTAGTATCTCCGCCGTTTCTCATCCAGTAGTGAAGGTATTCTCTGTCGTTGGGCATAAGTTGCTTATCGAATCCCTCGTAATTGTCATCATCCATATATGGCGCTAATGCCTTTATTGCCATCAGCTCGTGATTTCCCATTATGGGACGCACATTTCTTCTCATATACATATTCATAAGTATTCTAACGGGATCCGGGCCTCGGTCTATGACATCTCCGAGGATAAAAAGGGTATCATTGTCTGAAAAATTGATCTTTTCCAGCATTTCCAGATATTTTCTGAATTCGCCGTGAAGATCTGCCATTACGTAGTGCATGTTTTTTTCCTTTCTGCTTTTTGGTAGTGAACGTATCATATTCAGTAACGTTTCTTTTTTTGCTTTTTCGTATCGTGATGTGAAAATGTAGATTAGTGAATATAAAGACCGTTGAAATAATTAAACCGCTGTGGTATTATTGTTATATCAAGGGAAGAAGGGAGGGCGCGAGGTGGACAATCTCAGGTATCCGGTGCTTATGATACACGGAATGGGATTTCGTGATAATAAACACATAAATTACTGGGGAAGAATACCCGATGAGCTTGAGCGTCTCGGCTGCAGGATATATTACGGTCATCAGGACAGTAATGCGGATATTGAAACAAACGGTGCCGTTGTTAAGAAAAGAATAGCCGAGATCATTGAAGAAACAGGAGCCGAAAAGGTAAATATAATCGCCCATTCCAAGGGTGGCCTTGATTCGCGCTATGCCATTTCCTCACTGGGCATGGGGAAATATGTTGCATCTCTCACTACTGTCAGCACTCCTCATAACGGTTCAAAGACTGTTGACAGATTGCTTTGCTTTCCGAAGGGAATTATAAAGCTGGGATGCTTTTTTGTGGATATATGGTTCCGCATTCTCGGCGACCGCCATCCCCACACATATAAGGTGATTCATTCCTTTACCACGTCAAAGGCAAAGGAATTTAATGAGAATAATCCCGATTGCGAGAGTGTTTACTATCAGAGCTATGCTTTTGTTATGAAAAGGCCGACGAGTGATATATTCATGTGGCTTCCCAGTCTTGTTGTCCAAAGGTTTGAAGGAGAAAACGACGGACTTCTTACTCCTGAGGGAGTAAAATGGACAAACTTCAGAGGGGTATACAGGGGAGTGGGTAGCCGCGGCATATCTCATTGCGATGAGGTTGATATGCGCCGCAGTCCTCTGTCAAAGAAGAAGGGCGAAGGTATATCGGATATAGTAGAGCTTTATAAGGATATCGTTACAGATCTCAAAGATCTCGGATTTTAAAAAATATCCCTTAGCATTATTATGCTAAGGGATATTTTATTTGTTTATAAACCCAAATACTCCCGCGGCGGCAACGAAAGCCGCAAGGACTGCAAGGCATATGGCGGGAATATATGCAGGGAATCTCTTTTCTCCGGAGCTTTTGATTTCGGCAGCATTTGCGCCGCCCATAACGCAAACAGCTACAGCGCAGATGAAAAGGATCGCACCTGCGGGGATGCTTTTTACGTAGAGATAAAGGAATCCTGCGCCTATGACAACGGCGGCAGCAGACATGGATATTATTTTATATCTGTTCATTTGCGCTCCACCTTCTTTTGATGTTTTCTGCTTTTCAGAAGGACAGAGAATATAGTAACAGTAAATGCGGCAATAAATATCACAGTCACATAGAGAAGGGGACGATGCTCGATTTCAGGCACTTGTGCATACTTTTCTTTCATTTCCTCATGGCTGAGCTTTGTGCTGCAAAGCTCTACCTTTGAGATTTCGGCGCTTGCATCGGCTACTCCGCGAACTATAATTGCGCTGTAATCAACATTTGTAGCTCCAGGAAATGTAGCCATATCGCAAAGGAGAACACTTTCGGCGTTGCAGGGGATCACTGCGGAAAACTCGGCTCTTGAGTCTCCGCTTCCGAAAATGACAGAAATATCTGCGGTCTCAGCGCTCTTTGAAAAGACAGACAGGCGTACGCGGGCAACGGTATTTTCCATGTTGATGCTTTTCTTTGCAGGGGCTATCAGTATACCTGCACCTGTGGAGCTTTTACCTGCCGTTGACAGAAGAACTCTGCCCGAAAAGCTGCCTCTGGTGCTTACGGGAGAGGAAAAGCTTCCGCCTGCAACCCATCCTGCAGTATCGTAGGATGAAGAAAAGTCCCATATGGGATATGTGCCCGAGAAGTCATTGTCTTCTGTTGAGGCTTTGTGCTGAGTTATGGTTGTGGTTGTAACGTTGTGAGCGTCCATCGTCTCTTTAAGGGTATCAAAAAGATGTGATGACTTTTCCGTGTTGGTGAGATCTATCGCGGCAAAGCGTATGCCGTATGTTGCGCCTATAATACAGAGATCGCGGTAGCTTTCTCTGATCATTTCAGTGGTGGTTGATGAAGCGACTTTCCATAAAACGGAGCAGCCGTCTGTTTTTGCGCCAAGCTGGGCTGAAAGGATAGAAAGACTGTTTGCCGCAGAAACACAGGCACTGCTGATGCTTGAGGTTTCATACATGATGACTGTGGAGGGTGCATTAAGGTCGGCAAGGTAGTAGCTGAGCATGGCTATGAGGAGGCGAGGGTCTCCTGAGCCCTTTTCATCAATGGGAATGACTACTTCGCAGCTTGTGTTTTTGCTTTTTACGCATTCTGAAAAGGCGCATATGAGCTTTGCATAAGATATTGCTTTTTCGGGGGTGATTGCGGCGGAGGCATTCAGAGGTGAGCCCATGATAAATCCGCAAATACCGGGATATCGCTCAGACAGAAAGCTGCAGACAGCGCTCATAAGTGCTATGCTTTCAGCATTTTCGGATGAGTAGTCGAAGGTGTATCCGTCTTTATCGGAGTAAAGTCTGATATAAACCTTTACTCCTGCGGCGTTGTAAAATCCGATGCTGTTATCAAGCTGTGAAAGATAGCTTGGGTTAAAATGATAGGTGGTGCCGTAGTTATAGTTTACGGCAGAATATATATTGTTTGTTTCAAGCAGATTTCCTGCGGCAACGTTGATTATTACACGGGAAGCGTTTGTTTCAAAAACGTCCGCCGCTCCTGCGCCGCAAATGGTAGAGAGGGATCCCTGAGCCACAGGCACGGAGGCAGAGCAGCTTGCACCGGAAAGGGTTCCAACGGAAATAAATCCATCGTCGGTATCAAGCACTACCTTGTAGAAATACTGGGCGTATGTGGGATCGCATTCGGCAGAAAGGGTAAATTTTGTGGAAAAGCTTCCTGTTGCGCAAGGCTCGTAGTCTTCAAGAGAATAATTGGAGGCTTTTGTAATGGGGATCATATAGAGAAGCAGCTTTGAGCCCATATATTGCAGGGAATCCTCTGTGGAAAGGGATCCGGAGATATTTATCTTCTTTCCGTCGTATCGGCAGGACGTAATGCTGCCAACGCTCTTCTCTGATTTTCCCATGTTGGCACATCCTGCGCCGGTCACGACCAGTGCGGCGTTTGAGGATATGTTTGTAAAAAGAAAAGTAATGTCTGTATATCCTCCCGGAATAACGAAGGGAACCGAACCTTGTGATGCCGATATGGGTGCGGCTGTGAAAAATTCTTCTGTTCCGTTTTCCTCGTCAACGTATCTGGCCTTTGCAGATACAGTTCCTGTAGTTGCTTTTTCAAGGGTGATCCAGGTGAGAACGTTTACGTCTTTTTCAAATTTATCAACGAAGTCAAGGGTGAGTGAAACGTTACCGTTGTCAGAGGTTGCACTGATCTTGTCTTTGGACTTTGCAAGAGGGGTATCGCTGCTTATATCCTTTGCCATAAAGGAATCAAGATATGCGTAGGTATAAGTATCGTCTGCTGTGACAGATGATACTGTGGCATAGGAGACTGAGCCGTTTGCCAAAATGTCGATGTCTATTCGGGAGAGTGCTTCGCGAACTCCGTCTTTAAGAGGGATGGAGAATACGCAGTTCTCATTTTTTGATTCCACGGTATGAGCAGAGGAGAAACTCTCAGAAGAAAGAGTTACGGTAACAGTATATTCGGAGGCATCGCCTTTCAGGGAAACATCAAATGTAAGCTCGCTGAAGGCAGAGAGGTCAAGAGGGCGAAATCCTCCGTAGAAGGAAAGGGCAGTTGCATTTTCGGTGGCGCTGGCATAAATTGCGCTGTTTCCTGATACTCGGCGCTCGGATATAAGAGAAACGCCGCTTTCTTTATTCCAGTATTCTTTTTTCAAAACATCGAGTGCGAGATATTTTGTGCCCTGGGCTTCGACGGCGGCGGTGTATAGGGGAATAAAAGCCGCTGTAAGAACGGCTGCAAGTATAATGGCTATAATTCTTTTCACGGCTATCTCCTTTTCTTTTATACTATTTCGCCGAAGCGGTTTGTGGTGTAGTCGCGGTCAACGGTGATAACCGTGTTGTAAATGGGGCTCAGCTTTTTGATCTCACTGTCAAGGCGGGAGCAGAGCTCGCGGTCGGTGAGGGGGAAATCGTCGGTAATGGCAACATCGAAAATGAGATTTGAATGGGTGATGCCGAAAACCGCACGAAAATCGTGCATTGATGCAGGGGAGCCCAGCTCTGCTGAGATATGTGAGAGAATATCGGAAATTTCTCCGCGCAGAGCGATAACTTTGGGGTCGGAGTGCTGAACGGGGTCCATGTGGATAACCAGTTCTATGTTCATTTCTTTTCTGAAATCGTTTTCAATGTTGTCGCATAGGTCGTGGGAGACCATAATATCGCCATCCGCATCAACCTCAACGTGAACACTTGCAAAGGTCCTGCCTTCGCCGTAGGAGTGGACAACAAGATCGTGTATACCGAGAACGCCATCGTATGAGCGGACTTTCTTGACGATGGATGCTGTCAGATCGCGGTCGGGTGCCTTTCCCAGAAGGGTGTCTGAGGCCTCCCATGTCAGCTTTATGCCGAGACCGATGATATAAATGGCAATGGCCGCGCCCAGAACCGCGTCGGTATACTTGCCTGTTACGGGGGTCAGGAGCATACCTGCGATAACGGCGCCTGTTGCAAATATATCGCCTATGCTGTCAATGGCGGATGCCTTCAGCATATCGGAGCCTATTCTTTTGGAAACTACGAAATAATAGATAGCCAAAGCTGCCTTCCCGAGCATGGTGATGCCCATAACGATAACGGGGATAAGACTAAACTCCGTAACACTTCCTCCGCCGAATATTTTAGATGCAGAATCGCGGAGAAGCTCGATTCCGAGAACCGTGATGATAACAGAAATGAAAAGACCGCAGAGGTATTCCATTCTTGCGTGACCGAAGGGGTGCTTTTTGTCGGCGGGCTTGCCTGAAAGGTGATAGCCCACGAGAACGAAAACGGAGCTTCCCGCATCGGAGAGATTATTTATAGCGTCGGCGATAACGGAAATACTTCCCGTGAAAATTCCGATGGCGATCTTCACGATAAAAAGAAGTATATTGGCGCAGATGCCAACGATACCCGCCGCCTTGCCTCGGTGGCGGCGTTGTTTTTCTGTATATTCCATAATGACCTCCGTGGTCGGTGAGTTGATATTATTGTATTAAAGTATAGTCTTCATATTATAACATAGCTAAGTTTTTATTTCAATAGAATTCGTCAATTAGGATTTCTCCGGCTATTTAATATGAATAAATCCGTCCGCTTATCTTGACTTTAAAGGCCATTGGTTATATAATTTACTATGTATATTAATATGGTGTACTATATCCATTTGAGTACGTTACATAAAAGAAAGGTTTGATTTTTATGAAGAAGATTATGCTCGGCAACGAGGCTGTGGCAAGAGGACTTTACGAGGCGGGAGTACATTTTATATCCAGCTACCCCGGCACTCCCAGCACAGAGATCACAGAGTTTGCCGCTAAATATGATGAGATGTATGCAGAGTGGGCTCCCAACGAGAAGGTTGCCTTTGAAGCGGCATACGGTGCCGCTATCGGCGGCGGCCGCGCTTTCTGCGCTATGAAGCACGTTGGTCTCAACGTTGCTGCAGAGCCCGTTTTCACAGGCTCATACACAG
>JAZTXZ010000061.1:0-14074 GCA_045636685.1 Candidatus Avispirillum sp.
TGCCTTCGCAAACAGCACTGCTCCTCGCTTTGCTTCTGTAAGGGAGCTTGCGCATGTTCCGCATTCCAGTATGAGTGCTCCGGGGGAGCTGTCCTGGTAGAATGATGCACGTCTCAGATTTACGGGCCTCATTAAGGAATCGTAGCTTTTTGTCATTGAAGACTGAAGCTTTAAGGCAAATGAAAGGTTTATTCTCCAATCTGCATGTCCGCTTCCGCCTTCATCAGTACCGCAAACGAACATAAGCTGAGAAGCTTTTTTGTCAAAAACAGTACTTCTTGCAATCACATAACCGTCAGAATCGTTTCCAATACAGTCGCGATGAATATCGAAAACATATTGTATGGAAGGGTTGTTTTTTAGTATGTTCCGAACGGCGGCGTTGCTTTTATCGTATGCCGAGCTCCAGTCGTCACGGTCAAACTGTTCTGTTATATGTACAGTTTCGATCCCCGCCTTTTCGAGAACTGCTGTTATAACTTTTCCCACTGCTATCATGTTTTTGTCTTCGTCAGCTGAACGGAAGCCTGTCCCGTAGCAGTCTGCGTATGCCTCTGTTGCGTGGGTATGGTATATAAGAACTTTTTTGCAGTCATCCCCGTATGTGCGGTTTATCTCTTCTTCGCTTTGGGAAGGATGATCGGTACCGAGAAGCTGATAAAGATCAGGGTTGTAAAGTGTTTCATTAGTGAGGGAAAGGCCATATTCGGCTTTTGTCGAAAGATCTTTTTCTCTTATTAAAAAGTCTGTAAGCTTGTCCGTACCGCTGTTCCCCTCCATGGTTTCCCCTTCGGGAAGGGGAGGGGCAGACGGTTCAATCATTTCATAATTTGGCATAAGAACGGAGAAAAGGGCGTTGCTTCCTTCAGTTTTCATATATATGAGCGCTTCGGTAACGAGTGCTCCGTGGAGAATAAGGGAAAGAGAAATAAGAATAACGGATAAGATCACAGAGAACCTGCTTTTCTTTTCTTTGGGAATATCCGCAGTTCCATCGGTAAGCTTTGGTATGTCAATGATTATTTTTTCAGTATCCATTTAGTTTGCCTCCTCTTTGTTCTCTTGATTATATGAAGGCATGGATGCAAATATTCTTAAAGTCCCTCGGTGAGAAAAGCTCGGTTGATCGCTCCTGCAAGTATGCTTGAGATTTCCTCGGATACTGTATCAGAGTCTCTCAGAGAAACGAAAAAGCTTCTTTCTTCTTCCAGTGCATGTTCGAGATCGTTTGTCTTGAGTGAAACTCCTGCTTTTGAAAGGGTATCAAATACAAGGGTGGCACAGTCAACAACTGTTGGCACACCGAGGGCGATCACAGGAAAGCCGATTGTTTCCATGTTGACTGCTCCGCGTCGGTTTCCGATGCCGCTTCCCGGCTCGATCCCCGTATCTGAAAGCTGTATTGTTGCGCAGAGTCTCTCTGTTGAACGGGCGGCAAGGGCATCGACTGCGATTATAACGTCCGGAGCAACATACTCGGCAGCTCCCTTTATCATTGCTGCAGCTTCAATACCTGTCTGTCCCATAACTCCGGGATGAACTGCACAGATGCTTGAGCATCCGAGTATCTCGAAAATATCATAGCTTTCAGTGCTTTTTATATGGCCTGTTACCGCTATCTTATCTGCGGTTCTGGGGCCTATGGAGTCTGCGGATATAAATCGGTTGCCCAGGCCTGCCACGAGGATCTTTGTTGCTGTGCTGACGGATTTTTTCGTCAGTTTTTGCGTGAAGGTGGTAATTTCTTCTGCAATGGCATAAGTGAGATTGTCTTTAGTCTCCTCGGGAAGGCATCGCATAACGGGGCAGTGAATTGTGACATACCGTCCGGCATGTCTGCCGGTGTTCTTTTCGCCCGATCCTTTTTCTACGGTAAGCTCGGAAACGGGAATGCCGAAAGAAGTGTAATTACGAAAGTGTGTTCCCTCGGTATCCATGTCGGTGTTCATGGATTCGCATGCAAGGTCGGTTCTTGGAAAATTAGGTTCAAAAGAGTAAAAATTTGTATGTGAATTTTTCATAACTGCATTGCCTTTCGCAAAAAAATAACTATAATATAAGTAGTATCTGCATATTTTTTAACAGTATGACAGTGATCCGTCGATAAGCAAGCGGTGTTGATAAGTTTTTTTGCAGAACCAATAAAAAGGTCTGTGAAAAATCAACTAAATTGTAAAAAGTTTATTGTGCATTTGAATGAAACTTATATTATTTATATAATAATGCATTGATTAAGCGGATTTAATATGTTATAATTTAGTGTATAAAATTATCGCCGTGTGCCGAACGGTCGACGGTAATTCAACGGAACCATCAAAAGGAGTTCGCAAAAATGAAAAAACTGTTAAGCTTTATTCTTGCAGCAATCGTAGTGTGCACAGCCCTTGTGTCCTGCTCCACCCTTGAAAAGAACGATAAGGGTTCAGTAGTTACTATGTACCTTGCAGACGAAATCTATGATTATGACCCTGCGGTAGGCTTTACCGATACAGCCTCTGCAAAGCTTCTTTCTCTTATGTTTGAGGGTCTCACCACTCTTGATGAGAACGGCGATTGGGAAAAGGCGATGATGAAGAGCTATGAGTATATCGAGCCTGAAGATGAGGACGATACATATAGACTTCAGATCGAGCTTCGCGAAACAAAGTGGAGTGACGGTCGTACAGTACAGGCTAACGACTTTGTATATGCTTGGAAGCGTATAATGGAGCCCACATTCCAGTGTGAGGCATCTGCTCTTCTTGCAGATCTCAAGTACGCACGTGAGATCAAGATGGGCGATAAGACTGTAGATGACCTTGGCGTTTCTGCTGTAGAGACATACGTTCTCGAGATCGAGTTTGTAAAGGATGTAGATCTTGATGAGTTCTTCAAGACTTGTGCTTCCGTAGCTCTTGTTCCTCTCAGAGAGGATAAGGTTAATAATAACCCCGACTGGGCTAAGCGCGCATCATCTATGGTAACAAACGGTCCCTTCGACGTAAGAAAGATTTCATACGGCGATCAGCTTACTCTTGAGCGCTCCTCTTACTATTACCGCGATACAGAGTCCAACCAGGCTCTTGATAAGTATGTAACACCTTACAGACTCATCGTGCTCTTCCGTTATGGTGACAGCGCGGCTCAGCTTGAGAAGTTTGAGGCAGGCAATATCTTCTATCTCGGTCAGATAGCTCTCGCATCCCGTGCGGACTATGCTAAGAAGGCAGAGATCAAGGACAGCGCTATTACAACATCCTTCTACTTCAATACAACAAATAAGCTTTTCAATAAGGCAGAAGTAAGACAGGCTCTTTCTCTTGCACTTGACCGTGAGGCAATTGCAGAAAAGCTTGTGTTTGCAAAGGCAGCAACAGGCTTTGTTCCCTTCGGCGTTAACGATGTTGACGGCAAGGGCGACTTCAGAGAGACAGCAGATAAGGAAGGCGCACTTCTTGCAACAAGCGCAAAGGTTGATGAGGCTAAGGCACTTCTCAAGAAGGCAGGCGTAACAAGCGGCAGCTTTACTATCTCAACACGTGATAATGAGATGGAAATGGCAGTTGCAGAGGCAGCGGCAGAGGCATGGAAGGCTCTCGGCTTCACCGTAAAGGTAGAGGCTCTCGGCACCAAGGCTATTGAGAATAAGGTAGAGAACCAGTCTATTGTATATGAGGATAAGTTTATCACCGCATATACAGAGCGCGACTTCGATGTTATTCTTGTTGATTATAATGTTCTTGCTCCCAATGCTTTCTCTGTACTTGCTCCTTTCTCAACAGAGCTTTCCGGTAACGGTGTAGATATGCTCTCTGAGAACTATGATAAGATCACTCATGTTTCCGGTTATTCTACTGAGAAGTATGATGAGCTTATTGACAAGGCGTATGCTGCAGAAAACTCCAAGGATGAGCTTGCAGCTCTCCATGAGGCAGAAGAACTTCTTCTTACTGACATGCCCGTAATTCCCGTAGTATTCCAGCAGGATGCTTTCGTATCCTCTGATGTGCTCAGCGGTATCAAGAGCAGCTACTGGGGTCGCGACTTCAAGGGTATGAAGATGAAGAACTATATGGAATATAAGGAATCCATCCAGGCAGAGCTTAACGAAGACGAAGCTGAAGCTGAGAACTGAGTTATCTTTAAATGATGTCTGAGCGGGGGGCGTTGCCTCCCGCTTTTACTCGCCAAAGGTTCGATCTTTTTCTGCCGGAAAATACTGAAAACGACATTAAACATGTATATAAACAGGAGTACGACAGATGGCATCGCAGCTTAAAAAAGACGATGAAATTAAAATTTTTATACTGTACTTGTTGGACAGAATAGACTATCCTCTTGATTATCCCAGCATTGGAGAGATCATGATGCAGGAGGGCGTTGTCAATTTCTTTGATTTTGCACAGTGCTTTTTTGCACTTGTTGATGCAGGCCATATACGCGAGATCGTTAAAGAAGCTGAAGCGAATGAATGCGAAGACATGAATGGACAGCCTATGGAGGATGACGAAGACTATGAGCCTACTTCAACTATCCTTTATGAGGTGACCGATTCCGGAAGAAGAGTTGCAAGAGCTCTTTCCGACAGTATCATGATCGCAGTTAGAGAAAAGAGCTTCAGATCTGCTATCCGCCATATAAGTTTTGCAAAGCAGGGTGCTTATGTGGATCATAGCTACAGACGCGACGGAGACGGATATCAGTTTAACTGCTCAATTAAAGACAGAAAGGGAGTAGTTATGGATATGACGGTGAGAGCTGACAGTGAGTATCAGCTTGACCGTATGATACATAACTTCTCAGATAGACCGGAGATAGTGTTCCGCGGAATGATGGCGATGCTTTCCGGTGATGTTAATTACTTGTTTGAAGACTGAAAAAAGGGCAGTTGCAAAAAAAGCAACTGCCTTTTTGTTGAGAAATCGATATTTTTATAACATAATTACGAAAAATAAAGAGCACTGAATTGCTGTTTCGCTATTTTATAATATAATAATACATAAAATTATGCAAAACGACGAAAAAAGTGAATTTTTATTTACCGGTAAGTGAAAATATTACAAAAAAGCTATTGACAAAATAATCCATGATGGTATAATAACCATATGATGGTCTTATGATAATTTATTAATTAGTTGTAAAGACTTTGGTAGGTATTGATTTTGGATCAGGAACTTTTGGATCTCATATCCGGCGTAAAGGCAGGCGGACATGAGGAGTACGAGATTTTAAAAGCGAAGTATATGCCTCTCATCAGTGATATGGCAAAAAGCTTTGAAGAAAGCGGCGCAGGCTCGTTGGATGACCTTGCCGAGGATGCCGAGAGAGCTTTTTTGAAGGCTGCAGTCTCCTTTGATGATAAAAAAGAGGGTATCACCTTCGGGCTGTATGCAAAAATCTGCATACGTAATGCGCTTATCTCTGTCAGAAGAGCGCAGAAGTCTCGCCAAAGAAAAGAGAAGAAAGTTGCAGGAGAGGTGGTAAGTCAGCGTTCAAGAGCTCTTGCTTCCTTCGGTGATGCTGATCCTAATGAAATTCTTAAAAGGATCGAAAGTTCCCTTTCTGATTATGAAATGGCAGTGCTTAAAGAGTTCTTTTCAGGAAGAAGTGCAAAGGAAACCGCAGAGGTTCTCGGCACAGATGAAAAGTCTGTTTATAATGCTGTTTACAGAATCAGAGTCAAGGCCAAAAGCTTTGGAAACGAAGACTGATCATGCCGAACGCTGTGCGTTCGTTTATATGCCCCGATAGTTTAATGAGAACGTTGTTTACAAAGGTAACGGTGAGAATCCGTTTAGGGCAAAATCTATTTTATTCTACCATTTTAAGCGAGGTAAAAAATGTACGAGGACAAGACATTAGTATGCAAGGATTGCGGTCAGGAGTTTGTATTCACAGCAGGTGAACAGGAATTCTACGCAGAAAAAGGCTTCCAGAATGAGCCCCAGAGATGCAAGGCTTGCCGTGACGCGAGAAAGAACGCCTCCAGAGCACAGAGAGAGATGTTCACAACAACTTGCGCTAAGTGCGGTAAGGAAGCTAAGGTTCCTTTCCAGCCTAACAGTGACAGACCCGTATATTGCAGCGAGTGCTTTGCTGCAATGAAGGAACAGTAATCTATCTGCATATTGTTTGCATATATATTACGAAGAAAAAACCGCGTTTTACGCGGTTTTTTCTTTTGCGAATTTATATGTTTTAATATCCGATCAAGGCCTGTCGATACTCTGTGTGTATAATGCTTTTTCTGATTTTGCAATTGTTGGAATCAGTTTTTTTGCAAAAATATATGTACAAGAGCCTAAATATATGTTATAATACGAGAGTATAATTGCATAATTAGTGGCAATTTCCAAAAATAACTGAAAGGATTGGTCTGAATGGACGGCAAGGATAACAAGAATAATAAATACCGTCCCCGTGATAACGGTGCGAGAAGAGGCGGGCATGGAAACGCACACCGACGTGATTTTAACGAAGGTGAAAGAGAGACTTTATCCGAGGGTGTAGTAGTAGGAAGAAACTCTGTCAGAGAGCTTCTTAAATCAGGCAGAAGTATAGATAAAATATTTGTAAAAAGTGGCACAAGAGAGGGTTCTCTTACTGTGATCGTTGCAGAGGCGATTTCAAGAAAAATACCTGTTGTTGAAGTTACACAGGAAAAGCTTGATAACCTTTCTGCGGGGACAAACCATCAGGGCGTAGTTGCCATGGCGGCAGAAAAAGAATACACAGATGTAGACGGTATTCTTGCTATTGCTGAGGAAAGAGGCGAAACTCCCCTTATTGTAATTGCAGACGGCATCGAGGATCCCCATAATATGGGAGCACTTATCCGCTGTGCGGAGTGTGCCGGTGCTCATGGAATTATAATTCCCAAGAGAAGAAATGTCGGTATAACCGCAACAGTTTCTAAAGCATCTGCAGGCGCCCTTGAGCATATGGCTATTGCTAAAGTAACAAATGTTTCCGCAACAATTGATGAGCTGAAGAAAAAAGGTCTCTGGATATTTGCGGCGGAGGCAGGTGGAACTGCGTACTACGAAACGGACTTCAATATACCTGCGGCTATCATTTTCGGTAGCGAGGGATTTGGCGTAGGTAAGGCGATAAAGGAAAAGAGTGATTTCATTGTTTCCATTCCTATGTACGGAAAAGTCAACTCACTTAACGTTTCGACTGCTGCATCAGTGGTGCTTTGCCATGCTGCAAGGATGCAGAGAGAGAGCAAATAAAGTTGTATAAGACCAGACTCCGCTGAAATTTTCAGCGACAGAAAGGATAATATAAAATATGAGCGAAAAGAATGAAAACGGTCAGTCTGTGACGGCGCAGGACCTGCTGTCAAGATTAAAGAAACCGAAAAATGGCGATGGCGGTGAACAGCCTGCCAAGAAGAGCTCTACATATAAGGAATTTATAGCAGAAAGAGAAAAGCAGAAGTCTTCCGATGTGTGCACTCCTGTGGAGGATGCTTCCTATCTTGAGTCAGATGAGGATTTCGCTTCTGTCTATGATGAGGTGTATGCTGAGACTGTAGCCGTTGAGGCAGAGTCTCTTGATAATGCTGCGGCAGATTTCTTCGAAGATGAGATCGCAGCGGCGGTAGAAGAGTCTTACGGTAGTTTTGAAGAGTATCCTGAGGGAGATGTTGTATTTGATGAATCCGGCTTAGACGAGTTTGCTCCCGCAGAAGAGGGCGACTATGCGGATCTCGAGGGATACGTAGAAACAGAGCTTTTCGAAAATACATACGAGGAAGAGACTGTCGTTCCTGAAGAGGGTATGTATTATGAGGACGTACTTCCTGATGATGATTTCTTTGATAATGATCCTATCGAGGAATATCCTGAGGAAGAATACTATGAAGAAGAGCCTGCTTACGAGGAGTACAGCGAGGAACAGGATTTTGAAAGACTTGTTGCAGAGGTAACAGGCGGCGCTCCCGTCGATGAGATCGACGAAACAGATATCAGTCTGATGGTTGCTCTCGGTATGGAAGATCAGCTTGCTAAAACCATGGGCGAGGATGCAGCAACTCAGGTAACTGATGACTATATTGCTGACCAGGAGGAGTGGGTCGACAGAACAGACCGCCTCGGCGCAGATGAGTATACAGATGCTTCTCAGAATAATGAGATCGCAGATATGTACAAGAAGCGCAACAGAGTTTCCTTCTGGAAAATGATAATTGCGCTGGCACTTACAGTGGGACTTCTTTTCTTTGAGAATCTTCCTGTTATAGGATATCAGCTTGCAGGTCCTTTTGATCCCGCGGTATATCCTGTGGTGTATATAATGGTGGATCTTCAGATCCTTCTCCTTATGGCAGTACTTGTTGCAGGTCATCTTTTCAGAGGGCTTGGTAATGCGATTAAGTTCAAGCCTACGGTGGATTGCCTGCCTGCCGTGCTGACCTTGGCAGCGATCGTTAACTCTATTATTATGGCGGCAACAACAGTCCCCGGCGTTGAGCCCGTGATGTTTAACTTTGTAACAGCACTCTGTCTCCTCTTTACGGCAATCAATGATTATATGACTGTTCGCCGTGAGATATTCAGCTTCAATATAGTTTCCTCTAAGCGTCCTAAGTACGTTATGCGCAGACTTTCTCAGAGAGATTCTGTTATGGAAAGTGAAGCGGTTGCTGATATGGATGCTCAGGCAGCAGACGAGGGAGATATCATCAAGATCCAGAAAACAGATTTTGTAGACGGATATTTCTGGAGAACAAAGACCAAAGGAACTGTAAGCCGTTCTGTTATAGGTCTTGCGGCTGTTATCTCTGTTGCACTTGCTGTGGTTATGGCAATTTATGCGTTTATCATCAAGGCTGAAAATCCTATCAATGTGGGATTCGCTGTTCTCAGTGCTGCGGTGCCTGCATCAATGATCATTGTTGGCTTCTATCCCTTCTACCGTGCTAATCGCCGTGCTTATGATAGCGACAGTACGATTATCGGTGAGGGTAGCGTTGAAGAGTATTCCGGCGTTGGCGTTATCTCCTTTGACGATGTAAACGTTTTCCCCTCCTATTCCGTAAAGGTAAGAAATGTAAGACTGTTTAATAACAGCCGTATCGATAAGGTCCTTTATTATGCGGCAAGCGTTTTCTCTGCAACAGGCGGCCCTCTTGCTGATGTGTTTGAGGTTGCTACTATGGAAACCGGTCACTCCGAGAATGTTCAGATTCTTGAAACAGGATCCGGATATATCGAGGCTGAGGTAAACGGCAGAAGCATTATGTTCGGCCGCGCTCAGGCACTTGCAAAGCACGGAATCCTTATTCCCGATGAGGTGATCTTCGAGAATCAGGAGCTCCCTGCAGACTGCTCTGTTATGTATATGATCTATCAGCGTAAGCTTGTTGCAAAGATGATCGTAAACTATGTTCTTGATCCCGACTTTGAGTATGTTCTCAAGCAGCTCACGGGAAGCGGAATGTGTGTCTGCGTAAAGACCTTTGACCCCAATATTGATGAAGAAATGATCCTTCGTCAGCTTCCTCAGAATAATTACGCTATGCGTGTTATTAAGTATAAGAATACTGAGGAGATCACAAAGTATTCTCAGCGTGCTGAGGGCGGTATCGTTTCCAGAGACAATACTAAGGCTCTGCTTCATACCGTATCAAGCTGCGATAAGATTCTTTCGGCTCAGAAAACAGGCTTTGTTATCGGCGTTATTTCTGCTATTCTCAATGCCGTAATTATGGCGGTTGTGCTTATGGCAGGAAGCTTTGGCTCTATGTTCAGTCTGTATATAGTTCTTTGCCAGCTTTTCTGGCTCATTCCCGTAGTAATCACTACAAAGATGATAGTAAGATAAGTCAAAGGGCGGATAGAATTATCCGCCCTTGCTATTATGATATGTAAAGCGTAAACTCAAAGAAAGAATGGTATAAAAATGAGAGAAGATATAAAAAGCTTTATAACAAAGGTAAAGAAACCCGGTAGATATACAGGCGGTGAGCCGGGAAGTGTGTATAAGAATAAGGAAGATGTGGCTCTGCGAGTTGCTTTTTGTTTCCCTGATACATATGAGATAGGAATGTCAAACCTTGGTATGCGCATTCTTACGGGCGTTCTCAATAAGATGGACGGAGTTTGGTGTGAGCGTGTTTTTGCTCCCTGGACAGATATGGAAGAGGAAATGAGAAAGAGAGGTGTTTCTCTCTTTGCCCATGAGTCCGGTGACTCTGTGAGAGATTTCGGTATTGCGGCTTTCACTCTCCAGTATGAGCTTTGCTACACAACAGCCCTTAATATGATGGATCTTGCGGGTATTCCTCTTCGCCGTGAGGACAGAGGCGAGGAGTATCCCATTATCCTTGCGGGAGGCCCCTGTGCTTATAACCCCGAGCCTATGGCAGATTTTGTCGATATTTTCTCCATTGGCGAGGGAGAGGAGGCTCTTCCCGAGCTGTGCTCCCTTTATATTAATATGAAGGAAAACGGCACTTATACAAAGGAGTCTTTCCTCAGAGAAGCATCTCATATTGAGGGATTCTATGTTCCTTCTCTTTATGACGTGTCTTATAATGAAGACGGAACTATAAATGCCATTAAGCCTAAGTTTGAGGACGTTCCGGAAAAGGTAAGAAAGAGAATAGTGAGAAATGTTGACAGTGCATTTGTTCCCACAAATCCCGTTCTTCCTGTTATCGAAACCGTTCACGACAGAATTGTTCTTGAGGTGTTCCGCGGATGTATCAGAGGATGCCGTTTCTGCCAGGCAGGATTCGTAACAAGGCCTGTCAGAGAAAAAACTCCCGATACTCTTGCTGCTCAGGCAAGAGAGATAGCGGATAATTCCGGATATGACGAAATTTCAATGTGTTGTCTCTCTATTTCTGACTATTCGAAGGTAAATACCTTTACAGATAAGCTTCTTGAATGGACAGATGATGAGAGAATAAATCTTTCTCTCCCCTCCCTCAGAGCCGATAGCTTCACAAAGGAGCTTATGGCAAAGATATCAACAGTCCGTTCAAGCACTCTCACGTTTGCTCCTGAAGCGGGAAGCCAGAGACTGCGCGATGTTATCAATAAAAACGTAACTGAGGCGGACATCCTTCGTGCTGCAGGTGTTGCATTCTCTGCAGGCAAAAATCAGGTAAAGCTCTATTTCATGAACGGTCTGCCATATGAAAATGATGAGGATATCGTTGGTATAGGTCGCCTTGCGAAGAGCGTTATTGAAGAATATTATAGAACTCCCGGCGCAAATAAGAAGCGCCAGCCTCAGGTAACCCTCAGTGTTGCCTGCTTTATACCCAAGCCCTTTACTCCCTTCCAGTGGGAGCGTCAGAATACGGCTGAGGAGCTGGAGGCAAAGCAGCGCCTTCTCCTTTCTTCTATCACGGACAGAAAGATCAAGTGCAATTATCACGATGCTAAGGTATCCCGCCTTGAAGCAGTATTCGCGAGAGGTAACAGAAAGCTCGGCGCTGCTCTGGAAGAGGCTGTCAAGCGCGGTATGACCTTCGATGCGTGGGAGGAGATATTTGATTACGATAAATGGATGGATGTGTTTGCTGATACAGGTATCGATCCCGCATTCTTTGCTAACCGC
Source organism: Candidatus Avispirillum sp. (assembly GCA_045636685.1). Classification (GTDB taxonomy): domain Bacteria; phylum Bacillota; class Clostridia; order Oscillospirales; family CAG-272; genus Avispirillum. Next base: position 11,554 of record JAZTXZ010000061.1, read on the forward strand.
TCTATGGAGGATGGCGAGGTCCTTCCTTGGGATATGATCGATTGCGGTGTTTCAAAGGAGTTCCTTATCCGAGAGAGACATAAGGCGCAAGCGGCTGCAACAACCCCTTCCTGTAAGGAAAAGTGCTCAGGCTGCGGTGCAAATTGTCTTGCATCTCCTGAGGAGTGTCGCTGGTGTCCCGGCCATGTAGAGTCTGAGGCTGAGTATCTCGGCCAGAACGTAAAGCTTGATGAGCTGAAGCGTGAAAACGATGACGGCAAACGTGACGGACGAGGTGCGGGAGCGGCAAAGAACCCCTCGGCAAAGCCTGTGAGAACTGTTAAGTTCCGATTCTCTGAGTCCGGTGCCCTTACCTATGTTTCTCATCTTGATATCAACCGCGCTGTAATGAGAGGTCTTGTGAAGTCTAAGCTTCCTCTTTATTATACGGAGGGCTTTAATCCTATCCCCAAACTCACCTTTGCATCTCCTTTGTCTGTAGGCTGCGGTGGTGAAAATGAGCTTGCTTCCTTCAAGCTTATGACCGATGTTGAGGATAGTATTATCCTTGAGCGCCTCATAGCTTCTATGCCCGATGGAATTGATGTTAAAGAAGTATATACTTCTCCCTCTAATTTCAAGGAGATCGCCTGGGCGGAAAATGAGATAAGTTTCAAGTGCTCAGTTCCTGAAAATTGGGAGGAGTGTCTTAAAGAGGCGTTTGAGGGTGAGGTCATAGTTCTTAAAAAGACCAAATCCAGTGAAAAAGAGGTTGATATCTCACCTTATTTCAAGGATGTCAGAGCTGAAAAAACAGAGGATGGTATGATTATCCGCGTAAAGACCTGCGCTGATAATACAAACTACCTCAATCCCGAATATATTGCGGGTGTAGCCTTGAGAGTGCTCGATGAGGGCGAGGATGGCTATCATGTAACGGTTCGTAAGCAGTTTTATAAAGCAAACGGCGAGATCTTCAGATAAAGGTCAGAATATGCGGCTCAGGGAGAAGGATTCCGTCTTCCTGAGCCTTTCTATTGTGCAGTGTAATTTTTTCTTTGAGGATAAATATCCTGCAGAGTTTTCTGTGCCTATATATAATTCCATCAGTTCCAGCGTATCGTCGATATCATCAACGGCCTCGCGGTGAACAGTGAGAGAGATAAAAGGTCTCCAGGTGTCCCATTCGCGGGAGAAATCAATGGAGTCAGCATTTTTAACATCCTCTGAGAGAAGGGAAAGCTCTCTCAGGAGCTCATCGGTCCGTTGGCTGATAAATATGCCGTTGGCAATGACAGCGCCTATGAGTATGGATAACGTGATTATTCCTGCGATAAAAGCTTTCATTTTTCCTCCTTATATATAATAGTGGTTTCTCCGAGATCGTTGACAGCGAAAAGAAGAATCTCTTCTTTTTTTCTGCCAAGCTTTAAAAGCTCATGTTGTATTCTTTGGTTTGTCCAGCCGGCCAGATCAAGATTTCTTTCTATTATTTCCTTATCTATAATAAGAGAATGTGCAATTCCGTTCTCCTTTACGTGGATTCCCGCATCGCTTGCAGTGGCAGGAGCTCTTGATGCCTTTTCGAAAACAGAGAGCTTCCCGTTTTCTTCGAGTATCGCATACTGAACGTCATCGATGGAAGCCACCCCTGCTTGTCGAAGAGAGCCGATAAGCTCGCTTATGCACATTCGCTGTCTTTTCAATTCCTTTTGGTCGAGCATCCCGTCCTTTATAATGAAGCTGGGGCGACCGCCGAGGAGTATTTTCAGCTTCGGAACGTGAAGAATAATATAGGAAAGAATGACCTCGACGCTGAGTAAAAGAAGAATAGGGAATATGGCGAAGGAGAAAGGTATATCTGTCTCGTATATAGGGGTAGCTGCGAAATCTGAAAGCATTATGGTAACGATAAGTTCAGATAGCTGTAATTCTCCAACCTGCCGTTTTCCCATGAGCCGCATGGAGAATATTAGGATAAGGTAAATCAGTAGAGTGCGGACGAATACCGTGATCATGTTTCAGCATCCTTTTGGTGTATTTTGTGCATCAGTAATAATGTAACCCGAAAGAGGATTAATATACTTGTGACATGCCACAAAACGACAAAAATGGCCAAAAAAGTTAAAAAAAGGTGTTGACAATAGGGGATGTATAGTGTATACTAAGCAAGCCGATGAGGTGAGACACAAAACCGAAAACGATGCTGAAAAGCTTCGAAAAAAACTTAAAAAAACTTGAAAAAAGTTTTAAAAAAGTATTGACAAACGGTTTTGAGTTTGATATAATATCAAAGCTGTCGCGAAGAGCGATAGCGAGAAGCTCCTTGAAAATTGAACAACAAGACAAACAAAGACTCCGAAAATTCTTTTGAATTTTTAAATTGTAGTAGAGATACTATGAGCTCTTTAAAGTAAGAAGAGCAGAATCAACTCTGATATGTCTCAAGGGAAACCTTGGTATATATAACATATTTAGAGAGTTTGATCCTGGCTCAGGATAAACGCTGGCGGCGTGCATAACACATTCAAGTCGAACGGAC
>JAZTXZ010000062.1:0-24824 GCA_045636685.1 Candidatus Avispirillum sp.
TGAAGAGAATGGTTGCCGGCGATTATCAGCCGTAAATTCCAAAAGTGAAAAGGGTATCCTCGGATACCCCTTTCCGAAGCCCCTCAAAACCTTGAGGGCCTTCGGAAGGAAAATAATTTTTCACATAAAGAAGGGAAAATATTATGAAAAGGATGAAAAAGCTGATAAGTGTGCTGCTCGTTTTGGTAATGCTTATCCCCCTCGTTCCGCTTGAGGCAATGGCCGCCGATGATTATGTCTTCGTAGGCGAAGTAAAGCTTCCAAGAGGAGAGATTTTACCGAAGAAAAAACAGAGCTTGATTATATTTCAGGTGTGGCTTCCAGAATTCTTGAAAGCTCAGTGGGCTGATAACTGCCACGAGAGTAATTACTATGAATCCGAGGTGATAAATGATGCCGAAAGTAATAATCATATGTGTAATTGCAGCTTTACTTGTTTCCTCCGTTATTTTCCTTATCTCCTGCAAGATGGAAAGGTATAAGGTAATATGTGAGGATTCTATTTTCAAAAACGTAAAAAGCTCATATAGACCCGGCGCTAAGGTGAAGATATATTTCCCTTACGTTGCAACCGATACCGACTATTCCTTCTATCTTGACGGTGAAAGGATAAACGATTACAGCTATAGCGACAAGAAGGGCTTTATCATAACGTTCACAATGCCCGATCATGACGTGGAGCTTACCTACGATTCAAAGAATTCAATGGAAAATCCATTTTTTGTCGACGAGTGAGGTACAGTACTTGTTACGTACAGCGAAAGGACCAGTTCTTCCGACGTGGAGTACGTGAGTGTTTCCTCCAATAGAATGCCCGAGCACGGAGAGGGAACACTTGCGTATCTGCACCCGATATTATCAGATTATATAACAGAATAATATTAACAATAGATGTTCGTATATAATGCTGCTTTATTTATTCCATATTGATTGTTCTGCTTCACCAAATCTTTGATAATGCACAAGCTCACGCTCACGAAGGAATCGTATGGGATCGCAAACGTCGGGGTCATCGATCATTCTGAGGATATTATCGTATGTTACCCGTGCTTTCTGCTCTGCTGCTATGAGATTGAGCGAGCTTTTTTTTAACAAGGGACCATGTGCGATTATCAATTATAGGCTCGTGAGTGTTTTTGACAATGAACCATTTCTCACGTTTAACAGGTGCGTTTTTCTTTGTTTTATAAGAAAGACTTGCAAAGCGCCCCTGAACCATATTGCCAATATACATCTCGTTTCTCAGAATTGAAGAAATTGCCGGATATCTCCATTTGGCGGGCTCTTTTGAGCTTTTATACTTTTCTCCCTTTTGACGCTTATATTCAGACGGGGAGGGAAGTCCCATAAGATTCAACTCACTTGCAATTGATGTCATTGTTTTGCCTTCCAGATACATGCTAAATATTAGTCTGACTGTCTGTGCGGCCTTGGGATCGATAATAATACTTCCCTTATTTTCAGGGTCCTTCTTATAGCCAAAAAGTGCAAAAGAGCCGATGTGCTTTCCTGCACGTCTTTTATCTGTCAGTACACTTTTAATGTTATCAGACATATCTTCAAGATACCATTCGTTAATTAGCCCCGATATTTGACGGGCTTTTTTGTTTTTGCGGTCTGCGCTGTCCGTGTTGTCTGCAACACTTATGAAGCGAATTCCCCATAATGGAAAAAGTCCGTGTATATATTTCTCCACAAGCTCCATCTCTCGGGTAAATCGGGACAGAGTTTTGCAAAGGATTATATCAAACTTCCCAATACCGGCATCTGCTATCAGTCTTTTAAACTGCGGTCGATTTCGGTCAGCCCCGGTATAATCGTCATCGCAGTAAATATCGTATATTTCCCATCCTCTTTCGGCGGCATAGTTTTTTAGAAGCTCCTTTTGGTTTTTAATGCTCCTTGAATCATCCATAGGATCTTTTTTATCCTTATCCTCTTCGGAAAGACGGACGTAGATTGCAGCTTTCAAATGATCACCTCCGATAAATAGTATTCGGGGGAATTAATAGTATGAAAAAAACACCTGAGGTGGTTTCTCACCTCAGGTGTTTTTTTGTTTATATTGTAGCGGCAATAACTGCCTTGATCGTATGCATTCTGTTTTCCGCTTCTTTGAATACGATACTTCTTTCGCTTTCGAATACCTCGTCGGTAACTTCCATTGAGTCACGTCCGAATTTTTCGCCCATCTCGCGACCTACGCCTGTTTTAAGGTCGTGGTAAGCGGGAAGGCAGTGCATGAATACTGCATTATCGCCTGCGGCGTCCATAAGCTCCTTATTAACCTGATAGGGAGAAAGCTCGCCGATTCGTTCTGCCCATACTTCAACGGGCTCACCCATGGATACCCATACATCTGTATAGATAACGTCAGCATTTGCAACAGCCTTTGCGGGGTCTGTCTCAAATCTGAGGGTTGCTCCGCTTTCCTTGGCATATTCCTCGCAAAGCTCGATAAGAGACTTTTCGGGGAAATACTTTTCGGGAGCACAAGCGGTGAAGTTAAGACCCATCTTTGCACAGCCTACCATAAGGGAGTTACCCATATTGTAGCGGGCATCGCCCATATAAACGAAATTGATCCCCTTAAGATGACCGAACTGTTCCTTGATAGTGAGAAAGTCTGCAAGGATCTGAGTGGGGTGGAATTCGTTTGTGAGGCCGTTCCACACAGGTACAGATGAGTACTTGGCAAGCTCCTCAACGATCTCCTGGCCGAATCCGCGGTACTCGATACCGTCGTAAATGCCGGAAAGAACTCTTGCTGTATCTGCGATGCTTTCCTTTTTACCGATCTGGGATGCTGCAGGGTCAAGATAAGTTGTCATAATTCCGAGATCGTGTGCCGCTACCTCAAAAGAGCAGCGGGTTCTTGTGCTTGTCTTTTCAAAGATAAGGGCGATGTTCTTGCCGTGATGGTCATCGTGGGCAATTCCTGCCTTCTTCTTTGCCTTATATTCAGCGGCGAGATCGATAAGATATCCAATTTCTTCAGGTGTATAATCGATCAGCTTTAAAAAATCTCTGCCTTTGAGGTTCATTTTTATCTCCTAATTATTTGCAGGCATCTTTGATGATGCTGAGTGCTTTTTTTAGTTCATCATTGGTGATATTGAGGGGAGGAAGAAGTCTTACTTTATCCTTGGCTGTGATAACGAGAACGCCGTTTTCGATACACTTGGTGACTATCTCTCCGGCAGGCTTTTCTGTTTTGATTCCAAGCATCAGACCAAGTCCTGTAACAGATTCAATACCGTCTGCGCCCTCGAGGGTGTTTCTGATGATATCAGATTTTTCTGTAACTGTCTTTAACATTTCTTCGTTAAGGCGGGAAATGATATTAACAGCGCCTGCACAGCAAACCGGATTTGCGCCAAAAGTGGAGCCGTGAGAACCGTATGTAAATATATCCTTTACTTTTTCTCCGAGCAGACAAGCGCCGATAGGTAATCCGCCGCCAAGACCCTTAGCTGTAGTCACAATATCGGGGCATATATCGTAGTGCATATATCCGTAAAGTTTTCCGCTTCTGCCGTTGCCGATCTGCACCTCGTCGCAGATAATGAGAGAATCACTTTCAGTGCAAAGCTCTTCGATCTTTTTTACAAAATCAAAGTCAAGGGGATTAACGCCGCCTTCGCCCTGAACTACCTCAAACATAACCGCGCAGGGATTATACTCATTGAATGCATTTGTGAGCGCTTCAATATCGTTTGCGGGGGTATGTACAAATCCGTCTGTGAGGGGAAGGAAATCTTTATGGAAGCTATCCTGGCCGGTAGCTGCAAGGGTTGTAAGGGTTCTGCCGTGGAAGCTGTTTGTGAGAGTCAGGATAGTTGTGCTGCGGCCTTTGTTTTCTGCATATTTTCTCGCAGCTTTGATTGCGCACTCATTAGCTTCTGCGCCTGAGTTTGCAAAAAAGACCTTTTTCATTCCTGTCTTCTTGCAGAGAAGCTCTGCAAGCTCAACAGAGGGATCGGTATAGTAAAGGTTAGATGTGTGCTGAAGTGTTGTAAGCTGCTTTGTAACGGCATCTGTCCAGCTGGGGTCAGAGTAGCCGAAGGTGTTTACTGCGATTCCGCTTGCAAGATCGATATATTCCTTGCCGTTTGCGTCCTTGGCAATAGAGCCTTTGCCGCTGACGATGTCAATAGGGAAGCGCTTGTATGTACCTGCTATATACAGGCTTTCTTTTTCTATGGTATTCATTTTAACTGCCTTTATTTTGTGAACATAGTGCCGATGCCTTCATCGGTAAGTGTTTCTATAAGGATTGAATGCTTGATACGTCCGTCAATGATAAATACACGATGAACGCCCCATTTGATAGCATTTGTACAGCATTCTACCTTAGGTATCATGCCGTCGCTTATGATGCCGTCTGCTATGAGTTTGTCGGCTTCTTCGAGGCTGATGCGAGAGATAAGTGTATCAGGATCATTTTTATCTCTGAGGATGCCGGAAATATCTGTAAGAGAGATAAGGCTTTCTGCAGAAAGCTCTCCTGCTATTCTTGCGGCTGCTGTATCAGCATTGATATTATAGGTATTGCCGTTATTATCGCAGGCAACGGTTGAAACAACGGGGATATAGCCGCCATCGAGGAGTTCTGTTATGGGCTGAACATTAACATTGACGATCTCTCCAACGTATCCAAGCTCAGGCTTTTTGGGAGTTGCGATGAGCATCTGTCCGTCGATACCAGAAAGACCAACGGCTTTTCCGCCCTTTGTTCCTATAAGGTTAACAAGGTCCTTGTTTACTTTACCTGCAAGAACCATCTGAACGATCTCAACAGTTTCCTTGTCTGTAACGCGGAGTCCGTCGAGAAAACGGCTTTCTTTGCCTGTTCTTCTCAGCATATCGTTGATCTCGGGACCGCCGCCGTGAACCAGCACAACTTTAACGCCGATGAGAGAGAGAAGAATAATGTCATTTATAACGGAGTTTTTCAGCTCCTCGTTTACCATGGCATTTCCGCCGTATTTAATAACAACGATCTTTCCTGTGTACTTTTTGATATAAGGAAGCGCCTGAACCAGTATTTTAGCGCGCTGGGGGTTTGTGATATTCATATCCATATCAATATTGAATCCTTTCTCAGGTGCGGTAATCTCCGTTGATCTTTACGTATTCGTAAGTAAGGTCGCAGCCCCATGCTGTTGAGGAGCAGTCACCGTCATTGAGGGAAACGAGGATCTCTATCTCGTTTTCGAGAAGGATCTCCTTTGCCTTTTCCTCGGAAAAGGGAATACCTGCGCCGCCTACGCATACGGGGATCTCTCCCTTTGAGCTTTTGAAGGAAACGTCGATTTTTGTAATATCAAGGTCGCACTGGGCATATCCAAGTGCACAGAGTATTCTTCCCCAGTTTGCATCAGCACCGAACATGGCCGCCTTTGTAAGAGAAGAGCAGATAACGCTCTTTGCACACTTCTTTGCGATCTCCTTAGACTTTGCACCGGAAACCTTACACTCAAGAAGCTTTGTTGCGCCTTCTCCGTCTCCTGCTATGCAGCGGGAGAGGTAAACTGTTACTGTGTTGAGGGCCTTCATGAAGGTGTTGAAATCATCACCCTCAGCAGTAATTGTATCATTTCCAGCCATGCCGTTTGCAAGAACTGTTACCATATCGTTTGTGGATGTATCTCCGTCAACGCTGACCATATTGAAGGTCTCTGCAATATCAGAAGAGAGTGCCTTCTGAAGCATATCGGGAGCGATAGCGCAGTCTGTTGTGATAAACACAAGCATTGTTGCCATGTTGGGATGGATCATTCCGCTACCCTTGGCAATACCGCCGATATGGCAGATCTTGCCTCCGACCTCAAACTCAACGGCGATCTCCTTTACCTTTGTATCGGTGGTCATAATACCGTGAGCCGCATCAATGCTGTTATTTCCCAGAGAAGAAACAAGAGCAGGAATACCGTTTGCAATAGGCTCGATATTAAGAGGCTGACCGATAACTCCCGTTGAAGCAACAACAATATCGTCTGCCTTTACAAAAAGTGCCTCAGAAAGAAGCTCGCACATCTTCTCAGCTATTTCAATGCCGTTTGCATTACAGGTATTAGCATTACCTGAGTTACAGATAACAGCCTGTGCAATGCCGTTTTCAATATGCTTTTTTGTAACGGTAAGAGGAGCGCCCTTAACGAGGTTTGTTGTATATACTGCCGCGCAGGATGCAGGGCACTCGCTGTAGATGAGGGCAAGATCCTTTTTCGTCTTATTCATGCGGATACCGCAATGAATACCGCTTGCTGTAAATCCCTTTGCGGCACAAACGCCGCCGTTTATTATCTTCATGGTTTGAAAATCCTTTTCTTAGAGTTCGAGCCCTGTAGTCGGGGCTGCTTTGAGAACGTAATTCATGCACTCGACTGCGGCACCTGATGCGCCCTTGCCGAGGTTATCGTAAACTGCAGTGAGAATGATTCTTGAGTCATTTCCGTAAGCGCAGATATGCATGGAGTCTTTACCGGAAAGTGCTGCTGCAGAAAGGAATCCTCCATCTGCAGAATCACAGTAAGTAACAATAGGGCCGCAATACTTAGCCTTATATACCTCGATAATATCTTCGAGAGTTTTTCCCTCAGAGAGCTGGGAAGCAAAGAGAGGAACAGTTACGCACATTCCGCTGTAGAAATCGGAAACTATAGGAGAGAAGATAGGCGCATTTTCAATACCTGTAACTGCGCTCATTTCCTTTAAGTGCTTGTGAGCCTGACCCAGCGCATACTGTCTGGGAGCGCCGAGGAGCTCGGAGACCTCATCTGACTCATATTCTGCGATCATCTTTTTTCCGCCGCCGCTGTATCCTGTAACAGAATGGCAGGAAAGAAGAATATCCTTTGAAATGATACCCGCTTCAACAAGGGGATAAACAAGAGCTATAAATCCGCTTGCGTGACATCCGGGAACGGCAATACGCTTTGCGGTTGTTAGCTTTTCGAAAAAGCTTTCTGAAAGCTCCGGAAATCCGTAGAGCCATCCGTCAGCAGTTCTGTGAGCAGTTGATGTATCAAGAACCACAGTGTTGTCATTTTCGATAAGAGAAACAGATTCTCTTGCGGCATCATCGGGAAGGCAGAGAAAAGCAATATCAGCTTTGTTCAGTGCTTCTTTTCTTGAGGCTGTATCCTTGCGATGGGCTTCATCCAGGGTGATCAGCTCAATGTCATTTCTTTCAGAAAGACGCTCATATATTCTAAGTCCGGTAGTGCCGGCGCTACCGTCAATAAATACCTTTTTCATAACAGACCTACTTAAAAAAATTGAATATCCGTATTATAGCATAAGCTGAATAAATATGCAATACAAAATTTGCTCTTTTTTTTATATAAGAAAGAAACAGCAAAATAAAGTAAAAAATCAAGAATTTCAGAGGGGTTTTGTGTATTATTGACAAAAACGCTGTTGAATAAATATGCACAGAAAATGCAAATAATGCATAAGTATGCACAAAGATCCGGCATTGATAACATAGCAGCATCTGCTGCTAAGTCCTCATTAAGATCTGCAAAGACATCACCTTTTACGCCGATATATTCAGCCCTGAAGGGAACCCCGCTTGCAGCAATAGGATATATACCGCTGGTGTGATCAACAAAGTAGGTATCAAATCCGGACTTTTTGATCTCTTCTATAGAGAGGTTTCTTGTCAATTGATAAAGTATTGCGGAAACCATTTCAACATGACTCAATTCTTCAACTCCGATATCGGTAAGTGTGCCGATAACGCGTGAATAGGGCATAGTGAAGCGCTGGCTGAGATATCTTGTTGATGCTGCCAGTTCGCCGTCAGGTCCGCCAAGCTGGGAAATTATGATCTTTGCATATACAGGATTGGGATTTTTGATCCTGACGGGATATTGAAGCCTGTTTGTATATTCAAACATTTATATTCCTCCTCAGCATATCTGCCATGCCCAGAGAACATCCTCGTCAGGATGTCCTTTTATGATTATGGGACTGTATTTTTCTTCATAAACAGCTACTGCTTCTTTATATTCTGTTTCTCTGTTTTCAAGATATCTGCGCGCATCGGGGCAATCGTGAGTATCAAGATAAAGGATCGTATCATATACGGAAAGCCCCAGTGCGGCTATATGACGAAGCTGTGAGTATCTGTCGCCGGTCATCTGCATTGACAATGTGAGCCCTCCTTTCTCCTGCAGGGGGTCGGATAAAACGGAAGGTCAAGCTCTTTGAATATTGTACCGTTGCTGAGTGCTGTATGGGGATCATAGAGGTCCTTCCATTGCTGTATGGGAGAGTATACCATTGCTATAGGAGCATTGCTTTTCAAATAGCCGTTGTCTGTTTTGCAGGTTCCGATTCCATCTCTTTTTTGGCAGGTATTAACTCTTCTGTGCGGTGTCCTTATTTGGCATGCTGTATTGGGAACGGTGCTTTTATGTTCACACCTATGGCGCTCGTTGTCGTCGCCATTTCTTTGGCACTTGGAAAATACATAATCCTCGTATCTGGAACAGGGAGTTGCATTTTCATTTCTGTAGTTCAATCTGTTTCGTCCTTTCTTTGGATAGTCTTGAGCTCGGGCTCGATAACAGTATATGTTATAAACAGAAAAAAGCCACCTCGGTCCGAGGTGGCTTATATGTCTTTTTAACCTTCGATAAGATCATCGAGAAATACGGAGGTTCTGCCCTGATCTGTAAGATACTTTATGCAAAGTTCTACCTTGTCTTTGAAATCAGGCTGATACATATGGAAATACTCATAAAAATACTGTTCATGTATCATTACCTCGATAAACTCCTTGTCCTTTACATTTTCAAGTGTGGGAACGATAGAGTCGAGAGAAAAAAGGTTTGCTATCATGTCATTTGTGAAGTAGTATATGCCGTTTTCTTCATCATATTTAAAGGGTTCAGTGAAGGTTTCATATGTAATGTTGTAGCAGCTTCGTCCATCTGAAAAAAGACCTACAAGACCGCGTATACCCGCATCCTTAAATCCTTTTAATGCTTCAGCTGATGCCTGGCAGAAATGGATAGTTGTGAAAAGATCGAGAGTTTCTTTTCCTGCAAAGCGGATGATCTCCTGATGTACTTTTGTGCAGTCATCAAATGCTTGTTCGTAGGATGAATCTATATAGGGCACGCATGGAGCATCAGCTTTTGCGTGGAAAGAGAGGCGGAGCCAGTCTGAGTTTGTTATCCACTCGTTTTTGTATCTGTCGGTCATCTGAGAGAGATCAAATCCATCAGTTTCATAATAGATATTTAACTGGAATTTTGCATTGTATCTGTCATGTATATCCTTGTATACATTCAGGTATGGATGTTCAAATATAGAAGAGTAGTTGTTTTCAGTGAGGTCTCTTAAAAACCATATGTTGTCGTCTACAGAGAATCTGAAATACATAGATGTTACCTGCCCTTTGTTAAAATTTCTCAATTGATTATACTACTTTTTCTTTTCCATATCAATCCTAAAAAATATTTATATGAAAAAAACCTTTACTTTCCTGCAATGGTTAAATATAATTAATATATTGTTTTATTTTGTCGTAAGCACTAAGGAGTTATTTTGAAGCCTGTAATATTGAGATCGGTCAAGGCTCTTGGGGTCTTGTTGTCTACGATGCTTGTGGTAGGAGTACTGATTTGTTCTCCTTTGTTTTTTTTGATTTTTACAGACAGCGTTCCTCTTCCCGCTGATAAAGGGCAATCGGATAATGGGGATTTTGCTGATGATACTGAGCCTTATATATCGCCTGAAGCATCTGTGTATTTGTCAGACGGATATCTTGTTGAGAACGGAGATGCTTTCTGTATACATGAGTGGCAGGACTGGATAATGCTGAAGCCTTGTACTATGAAAAGCAAGGGACGTGAGATGAGATATTGTAACACGTGCAGCGGACATCAGACGCGAGAGTTCGGCGAGCTTCACGGAATCGGAGAAAAGGCTTTGCTTGATGTTGAATGTATACTGCAAATGCCCGATTATCCTAACGGCTGTGAGATCGTATCCCTTACTACGGTCTTGCAATATATGGGTTATGACGTCAGCGTTGATGAAATGATAGATGGTCATTTGCCGAGAGGAGTTTACGGAAATCCCGGAGATAATCCTTTTATAGAATATCTCGGAAATCCCAGAGATCTTGGCGTTGGCTGCTATGCTCCGTGTATCGTTGATACGGCAAACAGTTATCTTACTTCTGTGGGAGAATCCCCAAGGGCAATTGATGTAAGCGGGAGAGATTATCTAACATACAAAAATTATATTAATCAAGGTATTCCCGTTATTTTCTGGGGAACGACTTACATGGACTGTGATCCCGAGATATTCGGTATTATTGAGGTGGACGGTGAGGAGATCATTTGGAGAAACCATTCCCACTGCTTTGTAATGATCGGATATACGGAAAGTACATATATTTTCTCAGATCCCCTCAGAGGTATTATTGAATATCCTAAAGAGGATGTGGAAAAAAGCCATGCTCTTGTTTATGAACAGGCGTGTATAATACAGAAATAAAATAAAAACCTCTTGACGGATTCCGCCAAGAGGTTTTTAAATATTACAAAAGCTCTTTTCTTAACTGTTCGGGGGATTTTACACTGAGAAGTGCAGGGGGGATATCAAATACAGTTTTGCATCCATAGTCCTTTTTGAGGCTGAGGCGATATACCGCTCTTGCAAAAGCAACAATAACAGATGCGGTAAACTCGGGATTGGAATCAAGCTTCAGACTGTATTCGATCACGTGATTGTTTTCTCTCTGTGCTCCGGTCTTACCTGTGCGGATAACGAAACCTCCATGGGGAATGCCGCTATGATCACGTTCAAGCTCTTCTGCGGATATAAAATGAACGGTAGTATCATAATCTGCAAAATAATTGGGCATTTCTTTAATGCTTTTTTCTATTGCATCAAGATCAGCGCCTTCTGCTGCAACAACAAAGCATTCTCTCTTATGCTTTTCGCGGGTGGTAAGCTCGGGCTGAGATCCTGAGCGCACTGCTGTAAGTGCTTCATCTACGGGAATTGTATACTGCTTTGCGTTGAGAACTCCTTCGATTCTGCGAATGGCATCGGAGTGTCCCTGGCTGACTCCCTTTCCCCAGAAGGTATAGTCCTTTCCTTCGGGAAGAATAGCAGAACTGTAGAGTCTGTTAAGAGAGAACATGCCGGGATCCCAGCCTACGGATATCATTGCTACATTACCGTGTTCTTTTGCTATAGCATCTACCTTTGCAAAGTGATCGGGGATATTTGCGTGAGTATCAAAGCTGTCAATAACATTAAAGTTTTTAGCAAGCTCGGGAGTCTGAACGGGAAGATCTGTTGCACTTCCGCCGCAAAGTACCATAACATCTATTTTATCTTTGAATTCAAGAACTTTGTCTACATGGTAAACCTGTACGTCAGGTGTTGCAATCCTGAGAGTTTCGGGAGGGCGTCGGGTAAACACAGCTGCAAGCTCCATGTCGGGGTTTTGACGTATTGCGTTTTCGATTCCGCGTCCAAGGTTTCCGTATCCGAATATTCCGATTCTTATACTCATATATAAAACCTTACTTTCTGAAAAATATACTAGTATTTTAACTCTGTAAAGTTGATTTGTAAAGTGTTTATTAGAAAAATATGTATTTTCAAAGATCAGTGATAATAAGCGGTTATTCTTTGTTCTATTTACGGTGAATTATAATAAATCTCTTGTAAAGCAAATTTAAGTGTTGTAAAATATAGGGGATAATGAAAGAGGTAAATCATTATGGGTGTTGTTTTTAATATTCAAAGATACTGTTTACATGATGGAGACGGAATCAGGACGACTGTTTTTTTCAAAGGATGTCCTTTACGTTGTATCTGGTGTCATAATCCTGAGGGCTTTTCTCCTTCGGCTTCTGTTTCGTATAACGGTGATAAATGTACTTTATGCGGCCGCTGTGTTGATGGATGCGAAGGAAGAGTTATCCGAGAGGGCCAAATGGAGCTTGACAGAAGAAAATGCACTTTTTGCGGGAACTGTGTTGCAAAATGTATAGTTGGTGCAAATGAGATTTTTGGTAAAGAGCTTTCCGTAAAAGATGTTTTGGATGTTGTATTGAAGGACAAGATATATTATAAAACGTCGGGAGGAGGGATGACTCTTTCTGGTGGCGAGCCTTCTATGCAAGCTGAGTTTGCGCTCGACCTTATTGAGGGTGCAAAGGCAGAGGGAATCGGTACATGTGTTGAAACATGCGGTATAGGCAGCCGTGAGTTTTACAGTAGGGCAAATGATTTTGGAGTTACATTCCTGTTTGACATTAAATGTATTGATTCCGACCGTCATTTAAAGCTTACGGGCGTTAGCAATGAGAGAATAATTTCAAATCTCGAATTCCTTTTTGAAAATGAAGCAGATGTAGTTGTCCGTCTTCCCATGATACCGGGAATAAATGATAAAGAAGAAGATATAAATGCTCTTTGTTGCTTTTTGAAAAAGTATGAGGGCAAATACAGAAAAGCTGAGATAATGGCATATCACAGCTACGGTGTGGCTAAGGCGAAAAGACTTGGTAATGAGGAAGTGTTTTTTTGTAAGGATGCAACGGATGAAGATAAGGCCCGTTGGGTTGAAGCTTTTTCAAAGTGCGGTGTAAATGTAAAGATATCTCAATAAAAAAATCCCCGTAACGGGGATTTTTTTATTGAGATATCAGTGCAAGTATCAAAGAGATATATTCTTGCGCTTCATCGGGATTGAGAGGGATAAGCTCGTTGTGCTTTCCCATTCCTTCGAGAGTCCACAGTATCATTTTGCTGGCCCGTCTCGGGTCGTTACAAGAAAAAGAACCGTCAACGCATCCAAGCTCTATCATTTCTGTCAGTATCTGAATGGAATTGTTAGCTCTTTCAACGAGAAGCTTCTTTCCGGTTTCACTGTTCTTTGCAAACTCGCTGATCGCATTTTCTATACATTCCTCGGGGTTAAGCAATATGTTTGTTCTGAGCTGTAGAAAAGCTTTGAACATAATCGCTCCCGGAATCTTATCGAGAACCGCCTGAGACAGGTATTCCAGGGCATCGCTTTCATCCTTTTCTATAATTGCGATAAATATCTCTTCTGTTGAGGAATAGTGCCGGTATAGCCCTCCTCTTGATATGTCGCAAGCTCTGCAGATGTCCTGCATAGTTACTTTTGAATATCCGTTTTTGGCAAAAAGCTTTCGTGCGCTCTTGAGAATTTTTGCTCTTGAGCTGTCTCCTTTTATGCTCATTATCTTCCTCTGTAAATAAAAATCAGTCTGTGCCGAAGCACAGACTGATTATATCACTTGATATTACTTTTTTCAAGCTCTTTTCTAACTACTTCTTCAGTATAGCTCTTGGGGAGCTTAAAGCTTGCAATAAAGCCTACGATACACATAATGCTGACGAGTGCGGGAATGATAGATACTCCCACTTTCCAAGTCTCTCCGGCTATTGCAACGCCGTTGATAACTTTATCAGTCTGTATGTTCTTTACGTACTCGTAGATAAGTCCTGTGGATATTGCGCCAACAGCACTTGTTGCAAGTGCCTGCACTGCAAAGTACATAGCGGTATGATCCTTGCCGGTAATCTTAAATTCCATTGCAGATATCTGAGAGGGGATCATATAAGGTGTTGCAAAGAAAGCACCGATGGAGAAGCTTCCTATAGTTCCGCCTACGCAACCGATGACGATACGTGGGATGATGCTGTTAGGGAAGAGGTATTCACTGCCGATAACAAAGTTGAGAATAGCTACCGAGAAGCAGAGAAGACAGATCTGGAATGCTGTACGGAAGCCCTTCTTCTGAATGATTCTGTAATAAATGAAGAGCATGAGAGGAACAGGGGCGAATGCGGCTGTATTCATAACGGCAGCCCATGTTGCTCCGAGATTCATAACGCCTGAGATAAGGGTATTCTGTGCTGCGAGAAACATATTAAGTCCAAAGTATGCACAGCAGTTGGGGATGAGCCATTTGATAAACAGGCGGTTTTTGCAAGTGATGGTAAAGCTTTTGATAAATCCGATCCTGGCCTCGGGAAGATAATCCTTGCCCTGGCCGTATTTTTCTCCCTCTTTGATGATGAAGAAGGGGATTATCATTGTCAGCATAAGAGGAGATGCGAGGATAACCACCGTGCGTATGTTGATACCGGTTCCGATGAAAACGGGGATAAGAGCATATACAAGACAATATCCTATAGTGTCGAAGAATGATTTATAATTACCTATACGGATACGCTGAGCTTCATTGGAGCAAACTGTAGAAAAGCTTCCGTAAAATGTGATAAGGCTCATTGTATAAGATGTGAAGAAAATGAGAAGCATTGCACATACCCATAGGGTGTTGACAATGCTGTTTTCGCGCATCTGCAAGGGAGTCCATGCAAGGATATAGCTTATTACCATGGGAATAAATGCTATAAGAAGCGCAGGTCTGCGTCGTCCCCATTTTGTACGGAGATTATCTGTAAATGATGCAAGGGGAACGTCTACAATACCGTCAAAAAGCTTGGCAAGCATCCAGAGGATACCGAAAATTGAGGGAGCTATCAGGCAGTAGCCGGAAATACTCCAGGAATCTTTGTTTGCGGTAAGGCCTGCGGGATTAAGAGAATCTGTGAGATACGCGGTAAGCAAAACCATCAGAAGGTTTGGGCCGAATCCGCTGGCAGAGTATAAAAACTCTTTCCATTTTTTATCAAGGGAATTCATATATATACCTCTCGTTTGAAATGCGACACGAATGTCGCATTGATTATAGCAAATAAAATTTTCTCTGTCAACAAGATATGACAGAATATTCTGTTTTTGGCAAAAATATTTAACTTCTGTTGGCTATTGACGGAAAAGGGAAATAAAGGTATAATTTGAATAGTATAGAAATGCTATATTTCAGTTACGTTCAATACTTTTTTGTGCCGTTCAGCGGCGGAATGGAGATAACCATGGATATAAGTAAGATCCTTTCATATGTTGATCACACGCTTCTTTCTCAGAATGCCACATGGAATGAGATCAGGGCTCTTCTCGATGATGGAATCAGGTATTCCTGTGCTTCCTGCTGTATTCCCGCATCATACGTAAAGGCAGCAAAGGAATACGTGGGCGACAGACTTGCGATCTGCACAGTAATCGGCTTTCCAAACGGCTATTCCACAACTGAAGCAAAGTGCTTTGAGACTGCAGATGCTGTAAAGAACGGTGCTGATGAGATCGACATGGTCATCAATATCGGCTGGCTGAAGGACAGAAAGTATGCTCTCATTCTTTCCGAGATCAATAAGATCAAGGAGGCCTGCGACGGTAAGCTTCTCAAGGTCATTATTGAGACCTGCCTTCTTACAGACGAGGAAAAAATAAAGATGTGCGAAATAGTTTCCGCCTCCGATGCTGACTATATAAAGACCTCCACAGGCTTTTCCACAGCGGGCGCAACAAGACACGACGTTGAGATCTTTGCGTCTCACGTGGCCCCTGAGCTTAAAATTAAGGCGGCAGGTGGTATCTCCTCCATCGAGGATGCAGAGGAATTCATCGCTCTCGGCGCATCCCGTCTCGGCACAAGCAGGATCGTTAAAATCGTAAAAGCTATGGAAAAGGGTGAAGAAAATGACAAAAAAGACACCTCATATTGATCTTAAAAACGAAATCGGCCTCGGCAAGACCGTTCTTATGCCCGGAGACCCTCTTCGCGCTAAGTTTATAGCAGAGAATTTCCTTGAGGATATCGTCCTTGTAAACGGTGTACGCGGTGTAAACGGCTATACAGGCTATTATAAGGGAACAAAGGTTTCCGTAATGGCAAGCGGCATGGGTATGCCCTCCATCGGTATCTACAGCTATGAGCTTTATAAATATTTCGGCGTGCAAAATATCATCCGCGTGGGTAGCGCGGGAGCATTGAGAGAGGGCGTTGAGGTTCGTGATATCGTTGTGGGAATGGGCGCTTGCACAAACTCCAATTTTCCTGCCCAGTACGGTATGAACGGAACAATTGCACCTATTTGCGACTATTCTCTCCTTGAAAACCTTAAAAAGGTGGCAGACAGAGAGGGAATTGATGTTCACGTTGGAAATCTCTATTCCTCCGATACCTTCTATGATGATTCATACCCCTCTGCAAATTGGGGTAAAATGGGATGCCTTGCAGTAGAAATGGAGGCTGCAGCCCTTTATTGCACAGCTATGCGCCTCGGAATGAGAGCCCTTGCGATCTGCACTATTTCCGATATTCTTTATCCTCCCTTCACAGCTCTCGATGCCGAAAGCCGTGAAAAGACATTTACTCAGATGATGAAGCTTGCCCTTGACTCTGCAGTTGAGTTTGAAAAGCTTCCCGTAATTGAGCCTAAGGATTAATTATGAAAAGAGTATTCTTAATAGTTCTTGACAGTCTCGGAATCGGAGAAATGCCTGACAGCGCTGAGTACGGCGACGTTGGCGTAAACACCTTGAAATCGATTTCGAAATCTGAAAAATTTAATATTACAAACCTTAAAAAGCTTGGCCTTTTCAATATCGACGGAGTAGACTATCTTGAGGGCATAAATGAGCCTGAGGGCGCCTTTGGCCGCCTTTCAGAGCTTTCCAAGGGCAAGGATACCACCATCGGCCATTGGGAGATTGCGGGCATCGTATCAGAAAATCCCCTGCCTACCTATCCCGATGGATTTCCTTCCGAAATTATCGAGGAGTTTTCGAGAAAGGTCGGAAGAGGAGTTATTTGCAATAAGCCTTATTCCGGCACCGAGGTTATAAAGGACTACGGCGATGAGCACGTAAAAACAGGCGATCTTATAGTTTATACCTCTGCAGACAGCGTTTTTCAGATTGCCGCCCATGAGGATATCGTCCCCGTTGAGACCCTCTATGAGTATTGTAAAATTGCAAGAAAAATGCTTGTAGGCGAGCACGGCATCGGCAGAGTGATTGCACGTCCCTTTATCGGTGAATCGGGAAGCTATGAAAGAACGTCCCGCCGCCACGACTATTCCATTGAGCCTCCAACGGAAACCATGTTAGATAAGCTTCAGGCTATGGGGCTTTCCACTATTGCCGTAGGCAAGATATACGATATCTTTACGGGAAAGGGAATCAGTGAACACGTATATACCTCGGGAAATACTGACGGTATGGCAAAGACCCTTGAATATGCAAAGCGTGATTTTGAAGGTCTTTGTTTTGTAAATCTTGTTGATTTTGATATGCTTTACGGCCATAGAAACAACATTGACGGTTATGCTGAAGCCCTCAGTGAATTTGACCGATGGCTTCCCGAATTTATGGCTGAAATGAGAGAAGAGGATATTCTTATTATCACAGCAGACCATGGGTGCGATCCCGGATATACTGTCAGCACCGATCATTCCAGGGAACATGTGCCGCTTATTGTGTTTGGCAAGTGTATAAAAGCTAAAAATCTCGGTACGAGAGAAGGATTTACGAATATCGCAGAGCTTATAGCTGATTATTATTTGCCGGATGTAAAAAGAGAAAGAAAAAGCATTCTTTCGGAGGTTGCCGAATGAATTACGGAAAGCTTATAGATTTGGCGTTTGCCGCCATGGACAATGCATATGCTCCTTACTCGGGCTATAAGGTCGGAGCGGCGCTTCTTTCGAAGTCGGGAAGCGTATGTACAGGATGCAACGTAGAAAATGCGGCATTTGGCCCCACCAACTGCGCAGAAAGAACAGCATTCTTTAAGGCTGTCAGTGAGGGAGAAAGAGAGTTTTCTGCCATTGCTGTTGTAGGAGGCAAGGATGGAAAAGTAAAGGATCTCTTTGTTCCTTGCGGAGTGTGTCGTCAGGTAATGGCTGAGTTTTGTGATAGCGATTTTCAGATAATAGTCGCAAAAAGCACTGATGAATACAGTGTTTTCACCCTTGCCGAGATGCTACCCATGGGATTTTCTCCGAAAAACGTGACAGAATGAGGTAAATGTATGCAGTATCATATTAAGTTAACAGAGGAGCATAAAGCAAAATATGCTATCATTCCCGGTGATCCCGGAAGAGTTGAGAAGATCGCCGCATATCTTGACGATGCAAAGCAGGTCATGTATAACCGCGAATATAATTCTTATCTCGGATATCTTAACGGGGAGAAGGTGCTTGTTGTATCTACGGGTATCGGAGGGCCCTCATGCGCTATATGCGTTGAGGAGCTTGCCAATATTGGTGTCGATACCTTTATCAGAGTGGGTACCTGCGGCGGTATGCAGCCCACTGTTTTCCCCGGTGACGTAATCGTAGCTACGGGTGCTATACGTTTTGAGGGCACAAGCCGTGAATATATGCCCATTGAATTTCCTGCAGTTGCCGATTTTGAGGTCACAAGCGCGCTTTCTGCGGCTGCCGAAAAACTTGGATATCCCAAACATATAGGAGTAGTACAGGCAAAGGACAGCTTCTACGGACAGCATTCTCCCGAGAGCATGCCAACATCTCCCGAGCTTCTTTATAAGTGGGAGGCATGGAAAAGAGGAGGCTGTCTTGCCTCCGAAATGGAGGGCGCGGCGCTGTTTATTGTCAGCGCTGTGAGAAAGCTTCGCGCAGGAGCTGTATTCCATTGTGTATGGAATCAGGAGATAGAGCAATCTGCTATGCCGGAAAACAGGAATGAGGATACCTCATGTGCGATCAAAACTGCCGTTGAAGCTTTGAGAATCCTTATCGAGAAAGATAAAGCAAAATAAAAAAACGTGCTGTTGCAGATGCAACAGCACGTTTTTTCTTAGTTGAACATAGAATTGTATTTTTCTTTTTTGTTTTCCTTTTTGACCTTCGCAGAAGATGATATTGCATAGATTGCAGCAAAAATTCCGTAAAGAATGCAAAAGAGTACCATTGCGATGATGGTCTGAGCTCCGCTTGAAATGAATCCTCCGCAAAGAACAACAACCACGAAATAAAGTGCGGCAGTTGCAAGGAAATGAAGACCAAGACGAGCACCGACAGATGCTTTTTTCGATTTGAGAAGAATATTTGCAAAGGCAAGAACAAGAGAGAAGAGAAGGAAGAGAAGAACCCACTTGAGTGTGGGGATAAATTCTTTGTTTTTTCCTCCGAGCAAGTAGCCTGCTGCATATGAAAATACTGTGATTACAGTGAAGATAACACAGCCATTTTTTATGATTGAAGGTAATGCGTTGTTTTTTTTCATAATGACCTCGATGTGATTTGTAAACACCATTATGATACCACGTATTCTTAATGATTTCAAGGTCAAATAGTGAATAAATGAATGAATATTTATGATGTATATTCATTGACATGATAATGTGATTTTGATATAATGTAAAATAGTATTAATATGGCATGCTTTTGCTTTGCTGTATATTTTCAAATACAAACGGAGTATATTTATGACCAGAAGAGAAAGCAGAATCTGCGTTTTTGAGCTTTTATACGAGATCGATTTTCACAAGGATGTTGACCCTCTTGAGATTTATGAGCGTTCTCTTGATGCAAGAGATTCAAAGGGAAGTGAGTTTGCAAAAACTCTTTTTACCGTATGCGTTCTTAATATCGAGGATATAGACAAGGCTATCGAGGAGTCTGCAGAAAACTGGAGAGTTTCCAGAATGACAGCAGTTACCAAGGCTCTTCTCAGAATGGCTGTCGGTGAAATGCTTTATACTGATGTTCCCCCCAAGGCTGCTATCAATGAGGCTGTTGATATTGCCAAGTCTTATGATGACGGCAGAGCTCCCCGTTTTATAAACGGTATTCTTAACAAGATTGCTCGCGCCAAGGGTAAGATCACGGACGGTGAATGATTTGGAGAAGCTTTTTCTCGGAATAGATACAAGCAATTATACAACATCTGTTGCCGTTTCCGATTTTGAGGGGAATATTATTGCCAATCTGAAAAAGCCCCTTCCCGTTAAAGAAGGTGAAAGAGGATTGAGGCAGAGTGATGCGGTGTTTCATCATACTGTTGCTTTGCCCGAGCTTCTTGATAAGGCAAGGGATATTGCAAACGGAAAAGAGATTGTCGCCATAGGTGTATCTGCAAGGCCCACTGATAGAGAAGGGTCTTATATGCCTTGCTTTCTTGCCGGCTGCTCCGCTGCTGCGGGAGTATCGCTGGGGGCAGAATGCAAAAGATATTTCTTTTCTCATCAATGCGGTCATATAATGGCGGCGCTTTATTCTTCCGATTCTCTTGATCTTATCGGTAAGAGATTCGCGGCTTTTCATGTATCCGGAGGCACTACCGATATCCTTCTTTGTGAACCCGGTACGGGCGAGCGGCCCTTTGAGGTGACGCGGATCGGCGGTACTCTTGATATAAATGCAGGTCAGGCTATCGACCGTGCGGGCGTTTATATGGGTCTTCGCTTTCCTGCCGGAGCACAGCTTGAGAGTCTTGCACTTTCCTACGGGGAGAAGCCCAGAAGAGAGAAGCTTTGCGTTAAGGGGCTTTCTTGCAATCTTTCGGGTCTTGAGAATAAGGCATGCAAGATGTACGACGATGGACAGTCTAAAGAAGCGGTTGCCGCTTTTGTTATAGATTTTATTAGCCGTACTCTTGCCAAGATGACTGAAAACCTGCGTGATGAATATGAGAATATTCCCATAGTTTATGCCGGCGGTGTAATGAGCTGTGGCATGATAAAAAGAGATCTTTCAAAGTACGGATCTTTTGCGCTTCCTGCTTTTTCTGCAGATAATGCGGCAGGAATTGCGCTGCTTACAAGAAAAACATATTTACAGGATATATAACGAAAGGAGGCGCCTATGGATATCAGCAGTATGCGTTTTCCGTCGGCGCTGACTGTAACTGAGCTGAATCAGTATGTTAAGGATCTTATAGACCTTAATCCACCGCTTACGGATATATATATCAAAGGCGAAATATCGAATTTCAAAGCCCATTCTGCAGGACATCTCTACTTTACCTTGAAGGATGAGCAGAGTGCGCTGAAATGTGTTATGTTTCGCTCAAGCGCTTATTCACTTGCGTTCAGACCTGAGAACGGTATGAAGGTTACTGCCCATGGAAGGATTTCTGCTTTTGTTCGCGATGGAGCTTATCAGCTTTACTGCGATGCCATGGAGCCTGACGGGGTAGGATCTCTTTATATAGCATTTGAGCAGCTTAAAAAGAAGCTTGAGGCGGAAGGGCTGTTTGCGGAGTCAAGAAAGATGCCCTTGCCGAAGATACCTTCCAGGGTCGGCGTTGTGACGTCTCCCACGGGAGCTGCTGTCAGGGATATTATCAATGTGTGTAAACGCCGTTTTCCCTATGCTTCTGTGATAGTTTATCCTGCGCTCGTTCAAGGTGACGGCGCTGCTGCAAGTATCACTTCGGGTATAGAATATTTTAACCGAGGTAACCGTTGCGATGTTCTTATCGTAGGCCGCGGCGGAGGTTCCATTGAGGATCTCTGGGCGTTTAACAGTGAGACTGTTGCAAGGGCTGTTGCCGCTTCGCGCATCCCTGTTATATCCGCGGTAGGGCATGAAACAGATTTTACAATATGCGATTTTGTTGCAGACAGAAGAGCACCGACTCCGTCTGCGGCGGCTGAAATTGCGGTTCCCGATATTCTGGAGCTGAAACAGAAATTCAATAATATAATTTCACGCGAAAGTGTTGTACTGAAAAAAAGATTTGAATATCTCAGAGAACACCTCAGAAGAGTTGAGAACTCGCGTCCCCTTATCTCTCCCATGAACACTGTGGAGGATAAGCGAATGGGACTTGCATCCTTATCCGATCGGCTGGAAAATGCACAAAAGAACATAATAGAACGGAAGAAGGTAATTCTTTCGGGAACATCTGCTGCGCTTAATGCATTGAATCCTCTTGCAGTTCTGTCGCGTGGATACAGTGCCGTATTTGATGGCGAGGGCAGGGTCATTAAAAGTGTTAATGATGTACACAAAGGCGAGACAATTGCCTTAAAATTGTCTGACGGAACAATTTCTGCAACCGTAGAAGAGGTAAGTAATGGATAAAGATAAGATTTTAGAAATGAATTTTGAAGATGCCCTTAAGCGTCTTGAGGAAATTGTCAGAGTTCTTGAAGGCGGCCAGTCACCTCTTGATAAGTCTCTCGACCTTTACAGTGAGGCTGTAGCCCTCGTAAAGCTGTGTAATTCAAAGCTTGATGCGGCAGAGCAGAAGGTTATAATGCTTAATTCTCAGGATATTGCAACGGAGGCATAAAATGTTAGAGCTTAAAGATCGACTGATTCATGATGCTGAGTTTATAGAGAATACCCTCGACGTACTTCTTTGCAAGGAAAAGCTTAACGGGGGGAATATGGCTGAGGCTATGAGATATGCGATCCTCGGCGGCGGAAAGCGTATCAGAGCTTTTCTTGCTATAGAATTTTGCCGTTTGTTTGGCGGCAAGGAAGAGGATGCCGCATATTACGCATCTGCAATTGAGATGATACATGGTTATTCCCTTGTTCACGATGATCTTCCTTGCATGGATAACGATGATATGAGAAGAGGAAAACCCTCCTGCCATAAGGCTTTCGGGGAATCTGTGGCTCTTCTTGCGGGCGATGCACTTCTTACATATGCTTTTGAGGTTTGTGCAAATGCTCCTCTTTCTCCCGAAAAGAATGCACTCGCTGTTCGCACTCTTGCAAAGTGTGCGGGTGCTGCAGGAATGTGCGGTGGACAGGAACTCGATCTTCTTCTTGATTGCCCCGATTATGAGTCTCTTAAAAAGCTTCACTATCTGAAGACAGGAGAACTCATACTTGCCGCGGCTACCCTTGGATATATTGCATCTCCTTGCAAATATGACAGTGCAGTTGCTGAAAAAATATCAGATTATGCACTTTCTCTCGGTCTTGCTTTTCAGATAGAAGATGATCTTCTGGATGTACGCAGTACTACAGAGGAGCTTGGTAAGCCTGTGGGCAGTGATGAAAAGAACGGAAAGAAAACGGTTCTTTCCTATATGACCGTGGATGAGGCTGAAGCAGAGGCAGACCGACTCAGTACACATGCTGCAAATCTTTTTGCCGATATTAATGGCTCTGAGGTTATATGCGAGCTTCCCATATATCTTCTTTCACGTAAAAAATGAGAATAGATTTGTATCTTGCAAACAACGGCCTTGCAAAGAGCCGTAGCTTTGCGAAAACGCTGCTTGAAGACGGGTATGTCACTGTAAACGGAACAGTTATAAATAAACCCTCCTTTGATGTCTCTGAGAATGACGATGTTCAGGTGATCGGTACGCCATACGATTATGTCAGTCGCGGCGGTGTAAAGCTTGAGGGAGGGCTTGATAGCTTCTGTATCGATGTTTCAGGCAAGATTTGCGTTGATATCGGTGCATCAACCGGCGGCTTTACAGATTGTCTTTTAAAAAGAGGTGCCGAGAAGGTTTATGCTGTAGATTCCGGAAGCGGTCAGCTTGACAGTACACTCGCCAAAGACAAAAGAGTTGTAAATATAGAGAATTTCAATGCCAGAAATCTTACAGTGAATGACCTCGGTGAAAAGTGCCATATTGCAGTTACCGACGTTTCATTTATTTCTCAGACTCTCATTATCCCCTCGGTTGAAAGGGTGCTGAGAGAGGACGGAATATTTGTAAGCCTTATAAAACCTCAGTTCGAGTGTGGAAAAAGTGAACTCGGTAAAGGTGGAATAGTCAAAAGCAAAAAGGCAATGGCGGCTGCTGTTGATAAAGTGATAAAATGCGCAGAATCTTTTTCACTGGGATGCCAAGGTCTTATCAGATCTCCGATTTGCGGAGGCGATGGGAATACGGAGTTTTTGATGGTCTGTGTTCTCGGTAAAGAAAACATAATTAATGAAAAAAATATAAAGGAGGTAGTCGGACTGTGAAGAGGCATGTTTGTGTTTTGCCTAATAAGGAAAAGCAGAAAGCGCTTGAAGCTGCTGACGGCATTTGCAAAAAGATTGCAGAGTGGGGCTTTAGCGTTCAGCTTTCTGCAATACCCGAAAATGAAGCTGAAGCACAGCACCTTAAAGATGCCGATTATCTTGTGGTTTTGGGCGGAGACGGATCTATAATTCAAGTCGCCAGAGCCACGCTTGAATATAATATCCCAATTATTGGAATCAACTATGGAAAAATAGGATATATGGCGGTTCTGAAAAGTGAAGGGATAGACGGACTACGCGATATACTTCTCGGAAATCATGTCATTCAGGAACGAATGATGCTTGATGTCGATATAATCAGGGGAGATAAGACAGTCAGATCCTTTAGTTATGCACTGAACGAAGCCGTTATTTCGAATGGGCCCATTCCTCATTTGCTTGAGTTTGATCTTTACTGTGACGGAAAACTTGCTCAGCATATCCGATCAGACGGGATAATAATAGCAACCCCTACAGGCTCCAGTGCCTATTCAATGTCTGCAGGAGGACCGGTTATGGATCCGGGACTTTCCTGCATTTGCGCAACACCGATATGTCCTCATCACCTTAATGCCCGTCCTGTTATTTTTGGCGGAGACTCAGTTCTTGAGATAAGAAACGCCAGCTGTCGTAATAACTATATATATCTTTCTGTGGATGGGAAAGAGGTTTTTGAAGTTTCCTTCGGAGATATAGTCCGCATTGCAAAAAGCAAGCATACAGCAATGATAGTAGCTGCAGAGGATAACAGCTTTATCGAGGTGCTGAATTCCAAGCTTTCATATCAATGATAATATGGAGTTAAAATGAAAAGCAAAAGACAGAGTGTTATATTAAACATTATAGAAAATAATGATGTTGAGACCCAGGAAGAGCTTATAGAGGCTCTTTATAAAGAGGGCTTTAACGTAACTCAGGCAACAGTTTCAAGAGATATAAGAGA
>JAZTXZ010000063.1:0-6824 GCA_045636685.1 Candidatus Avispirillum sp.
GTCGCCGAGGACGTCGACCCCTACGGTGTACACATAAGCGCACCGACAAACCCGAATTTATATTAATACCTTTTTATTTTTTGGGGTAGAGTATGAAAAAGGCAATGGGAAAACCATTGCCTTTTTATGTTATTCTTTTAGTTTTTAAGCAGAGATTCTGTCAAACTCAGATATTTTCTCCGTTTGTTGCAATAACTTCTTTAAAGAAATCAAAGGAATCCTTCTTTGTTCTCTCAAGGGTCTCGTAGTTCATATAAACAAGGCCGAATCTCTCTGTAAATCCTGCGCCCCACTCAAAGTTATCGAGAAGCGCCCAGTACCAATAACCTGCGATTTCAGCGCCTTCCTCGGATGCTTTTTTGAGTGCTCTAAGATAACGTGTTATATAGTCTATGCGGTTGGGGTCGTGAACCTTGCCGTCCACGGAGATGGTATCATGGCAGGACATACCGTTTTCTGTGATGATGATAGGAGTCTTATATCTCTCATAAAGGAACTTGGGTCCCCAATAAAGAGCCTGGGGAGTAACAGGCCAGCCGTTTGTTGTCTTTGCATAGCCTGTAGGAAGGCGTGTCCACTTTGCGCCGCCATTTCCGTCTGCTGCCCAACGGGATGCTGTGTAGATATTCTGTCCGTAGAAATCAAGGGGCTGACAGATGATCTCCATATCCTTTTCATAGCCCTCGGGCAATTCGCCCTTGAACTTTCTCTGGAAGATGGGATCCTCCTCGGGATAACGGCCGAGCATTACGGGGTCGCTCCAAAGAGATACAGACCACATCCACCAATCCTCATCAAAGGAGAAGTAGCGTGCTCTTGCTGCCTCAACATCCTCGGGACTGTCTGTTGCGGGAGCGCAAACGTCGCAGGAAGGAGCATAACCTACAATGGAATCCTTAACATGCTTTCTGATCTCCATTACTGCCTTACCATGGGAGAGAAGCATATTATGACCCATACGGATAACATCGCCTGTGGACATCTTGATGCCGGGGGCTGTGCTGCCGTTTTTGTGACCCTCGCCAAGGAAGCACTGAGGCTCATTGAATGTCATCCACATTTTACAGCGGTCTCCGAATGCCTTTGCGCATACCTCTGTATAATATCTGAACCACTCTGAAGATTCGCTGTTGAGCCAACCGCCCTTCTTATAAAGAGCGAGGGGATAATCCCAATGGAAAAGCACAAGGCAGGGAGTGATATTCTTTGCAAGAAGCTCATCGATAAGATTGTTATAAAAATCGATACCCTTCTGGTTTACCTCGCCAATACCGTTGGGGAGGATTCTGGGCCAGGAAACGGAAAAACGGTATACAAATCCCTCTCCAAGCTCTGACATAAGGGCAACGTCCTCTTTATATCTGTGATAATGATCGCAGGCAACGTCGCCATTGTGCTCTTCCTTTATGTTTCCGGGAATATGAGTATACTCATCCCAAATGGAAGGGCCCTTGCCGTCCTCAAATGCGGCACCCTCGATCTGATATGCGGCACTTGCCACACCCCATGAAAAGTCTTTTTTGAAGCTCATTTTTATGTCTCCTATCTATAAATAATTAAATAATTTTCGTCCATTCAATGCAGTCTCCCACCCAGCTTGCCGCATGGGGTACTACGTTCGTAGGATTTCCGCATTCTATCTCCTTTGTTGCCACGGATATACCGTGATGTCCAAAAGGATATATATGAAGCTCTGCAGGTATCTTTTTCTCAATAAGAGCAGATGCCATAAGAAGTGAGTTTTTCACACTTACATCGCTGTCCTCTGCTGTATGCCATATAAACGACGGCACTGTATCCATGTCCACCTGCTTTTCGGGAGAATATTTTTCACATCCGCTTTCATCCCCTCCAAGAACAAGAGTTTTAGAAAGCTCATGTGTATATTCTCCAAGGGTAATAACGGGATAGCAAAGCACCGTTGCACGGGGCTTGTTTTCCCCCTTTTCCATTCCGTCAAAAGCGGCAAATGGACGGTTCCACATGGTTCCCGCTGACGCCGCAAGATGGCCTCCTGCGGAAAAGCCGAGGACAAATACCCTCTCGGGATCTATATTATATTTTTTTGCATTTCTCTTTATGTGGGCAACAGCAAGGGAAACATCCTGTAAAGGACGGGGGAATTTTGCCTTTTCACCCACAGAGTAATAAAGCACGAAGCAGTTAAATCCGTGGGGCATAAAGGCACGGACAACAGGCTCCGCCTCATGCGCCGCATGACCCATATACGCACCACCGGGAAGAATAAGAAGACAGTCGCGGGCAGGACTTGGGTCCTGACTCCACAGAGGAAGT
Organism: Candidatus Avispirillum sp.; assembly: GCA_045636685.1. GTDB lineage: Bacteria > Bacillota > Clostridia > Oscillospirales > CAG-272 > Avispirillum. The sequence goes on from JAZTXZ010000063.1 coordinate 2,296, forward strand.
GCCGCATACGTATCAAGACGTACGTCACTTTCGCCCTCTCTCAAAAAAACAGATTCGCAAAGCATTTGTTTTTCCTCTTTCGCTTTGTTATATTGACTTTATAAAACGGTCGCAGTCTCTCACCCAGTTTGAGATATGTATGTAGTTATCATTATCTGCGCCAAAGGATACTCCATCAAGGCAAACGGACAAGCCGTGCCAGCCGAAGGGATAGATATGTAGTTCCGAAGGTATCCCTCCGGATATAAGGGCATCAGCCATAAGGAGTGAATTTCTCACGTCCACCACCTCGTCGTTTGCGGTATGCCATATAAAGGCAGGTACGGTATTTTCGTCCACGTTTTTGTCAGGAGAAAGAGCAGCTATCTCTTCATCTGACAAAGAATCCTTACCGTATACGAATTTACGGCTCAGCTCGTGGGAATACTCTCCGAGAGTACAGGCACCGTAGCAAACGATCATCCCTGCCGGCTTGTTTTCCCCGTGCTTCATCCCCTCAAACGCCGCAATATCACGGTGCCAAAGTGTTCCGATAGATGCCGCCAGGTGTCCTCCTGCGGAAAAGCCCAGCACAAATATCCTGTCGGGGTCTATATTATATTCCTCAGCGTTTCTTTTTATATGTGCTATAGCGAGAGATACATCCTTCAGCGTCACCTCAAGACTTGCCCTCTCCCCAACGGTATAGTATAGAGTAAAGCAATTAAAGCCTCGGTACATAAAGGATTTCGCCACAGGCTCGTCCTCGTGCAGGGCACAGAAGTTATATCCTCCGCCGGGAAGAATAAGAATACAGTCGCGGGGAGCAGGTTTCCCGTACTCCTCGGTAACATAGGTTTTGAGGAATACAGAATTATCATCGCACTTTAAATATATTTTATCACAAAGCATTGATTATCCTTTCCGCCAGGATGACAGGCAATAGCTTCATCCATATTGACAGGATTATTCATTTTTGCCACCGGTTTCCTTCTTCTGTCTTGCTCTTTCGGCATACATCTGACGGCGGAGCTTCTTCGCTTCCTTCTCTGCCATGGTCGCAGCCTTTCTCGCTGCATACTTTTCATAAAGATCGGGGCGACGCTCTTTTGTTATCTCCTCTGCCTTTTCGAGTCGCCACTCTTCTATCTTGCCGTGATGACCGCTCAGCAAGACATCAGGCACCCTTCTGCCCATAAATTCAACAGGGCGGGTGTACTGAGGGAACTCAAGAAGGTCATTTTCAAAGCTTTCCACCTCATGGCATTCCGCCTCAGAAAGCACTCCCGGTTGGAGACGGGAAACACAGTCTACAAGAATGCAGGCAGGAATCTCACCGCCCGTCAGCACATAGTCACCGATGGAAATCTCTTCATCTATTATCTCATCGATAATGCGCTGATCAACGCCCTCGTAATGACCGCAAAGGATAACCAGACGATCGCACTCTCCTGCAATCCTCCTGGCAACGTCCTCTGTAAGAGTAGTGCCTCGGGGGGACATATAAACAGTTTTGACCCTCTCGTTCTCTTTTTTATCTGCGACAACAGCCTCGTAGCAACGATAGATGGGGGGCGCTGCCATGAGCATGCCCATTCCGCCGCCGCAGGGAGTATCGTCTACACGACGATGCTTATCCTTTGACCAATCGCGGATATTATATGCATTTATTTGGAGGTGCCCTGCCGACTGTGCGCGTCCTATAATACTTTCTGACAGCACCGAGCGCACAAGCTCAGGGAACAAAGTCATAATATCAAATCTCATTATTTAAATAAATCTTTTCGCCTTGGCGAAAATCTTCCTTTTCTCTTCTCTTTTATTCGATCATTCCTTCGATGAGCTTAACGTAGATACCCTCTTCTCTTTCCTCACCGAGGGATATTTCCTTTATAAATTCAGGCACTGCGGGGATCATAAATTCTCCCTCTTCTCTCTTTACAACGTACACCTGATGGGCGCCGGGAGTGAGGATATTGGAAAGAGTTCCGTATACTGCTCCGCTCTCGTCATCGATAACGGGAAGACCCATAATATCCGCCCAGAAATAATCTCCCTTGCGAAGACGGAAATCCTCTCTCTTTGCATAGAGCACAGTTCCCTTCATTGCGGCTGCCGCCTCAACAGACTCGAGGCCCTCGAAGGTGCAAAGAACCATATTTTTCTGAACAGAGGAGCTTATAACCTTCATTTCGGTATATACGTCTCCCTTCTTTTTGTACATTCTTTTGAGAGTGGCAAGAACCTTGGGAGAATCGCATCTGTTTTCAAGACGTACTGTTCCCTTTACTCCATGGGTGGACACGATCTGTCCGCATTCAAGATATTCACAAAGCTTTCTCATTTTATAACAATTCCTTTCTTTGCATTTATCAGTGAGATGAAAACCGAAATTTTACGGCGATATCGAAAAAAACGATGCGTATCAAGAAACTGATCCACCTGTCAATATCCACCGCATTCAACGCAGTCTGCATTAGTTACAATATAATGCGCAAGAAGGGTATATCCTTCCTTCAGAAGATTCTTTTTCAGGTATTCAGTAATATATATATCATCAACCGACGGAGCCGCAACTCCGTTTTCATGATTATGGGCAATAACGAACTTTGCGGCCTCTGTCTTTTCCATAAGTGACATAATGACATCAAGATAATTTTCGGGACGCACAGTTCTTCCCTTTGCTATAACAGTACAGTCTATATACCTGTTTTTTGAATCAAGAAGAAGCACTCCCACAGTTGACGGACCCTTGTTTCTGAACCATAGCCACATAAACATCCGTCTGCAAAACTCGGAATCCATAGGAGCCGCCCTAAGCTTATCGCATAGGATTCGGACAGAAGTATCCGAGGAAATCTGCAAAAGATTTGCACTAACTGCTCCTATTCCCTCAGCCTCGCAAAGCTTTTTATCATCGGCTCCGCCAAAAGAGCCATAAGGGGAGATTTGCAAAAGATTATGTGCTGCAGGGTTTGTATCTCCCTGCCTCATTGAGTGAAAAAGAAGCATTTCCAAAAGCTGATGAGTCTCAAACACATCAGGGCCGTACTTTCTGTACTTCTCTCGCATTCTCTCACGATGGTTTTTATGAATATTATCACTAGGCATTTTTATTTATCCAATTTATATATTTTGATGTAGCCTTCCTCACAAACGAGGGTGTAGTCCTCGCCCATAGCGTCATACATCTTAGCTGTATGGCTATCGTAATCATAACGGGTATCAATAATATAATAATCCGTCTTTTCAAGGGGGGCATAATAATCAGGGCAGGTATGGAGATCGTTTATATACCAGATGTGAGGAACTATATACCCATACGCTGTAACAGAAGAATCCTCCGGAATGGAATCCAATGCTTTTTCCGTAGCATCATATTTTTCCCGGTTATTTCTATAGCAGGAGTTATAATAATCGGCCTTCGGATATGTGATCGAAGCGGAAAATACTGTAGAAAGACAAAGAATGGAAACGATAGCAAAATATCGCACCTTTCCACAGTTCTCGCCCAAAAACAAAAGTGATGAGAAAATAAGAAGAGCCGCCGTTCCGTAGGTATACTGAAAATCAATATCAAACTGATACATCCATCGGGGCATAAGATTAATAACAAGAAGAGGGATCAGAAGAACAAGCTCCGAGGGACGCTTTCTGAGAAAGGGAGTAAAAAGAAGAGGAACACAGGTCCATAGAACAAATTCCAGCTTCTGTCCGGGGTAGGTCAGTTCGCGGAATGCCTCTGTATCTGCCCCTGCAAATACCTCCTTCAGAAGATATCCGATATCTATAAAACAGGTACGGACAGCCTCAAACAGGCTACCCGAGCCGCCGGACACATAGTTTGAAAATCTGCCCGTCATGATCTCTCCGCCTGAAAGCTGTATCATATTGCAGGCAAAGAAAAACCAGCAAACGGAAAATACCGCGGCTATAAGGGCAAATATTCTGCTTCGCTTTGTTACAAACATCCAGAGGCAAACAGCAAGAACATATATAAACGCGTCTTCCTTGACTGTCAGCACAAGAAAGAGGAACACACCTGTACCTAAGGTGTTTTTCTCAAGGGCAAAAGCAACTGCCCATAAAATGAGAAGCGTTAAAAACTTATTCTCATGAAAATCATAAAAGCAGCCGTTTGCCATTGTGGGGAAAAGGAGATACGCCGCAGAAAGTGCAGTTGATTCACCCACGGAAAGCCCCAGCTTTCTGCAGATACGTCTGACGGGAAAAGCGCCGAGGGCGATCCCGAGGGCTTGACAGAAAAGCAGATACAAGGGGGAGCGCCATATAAAATAACCGGGAAGAAGCAGATAGAAAAAGGGAGAAAAATGAACTGCAAAATGGCTGAGATATTCGCTTCTTTCTATAGTTGTATAGGGCAATCCCGTTTCTCTCATGCTCTCAAACATTTGACAGAATATGCCGAAATCGAAAGATGAGTGATAAAAGCTTTTATACTTTGCCGCAGTAAAGAAATAAACTGCCAAAGTAAAAATTACGACCAATACGGATATTATCGCCAGGGAATGGGTATCTCCCATTTTTAT
>JAZTXZ010000064.1:0-10048 GCA_045636685.1 Candidatus Avispirillum sp.
GAGATGCAATATGCTTGAGAAGACCGCCCATGAAGTAGTGTGCAGTTTCAGAAAGGTGAGAATAGCCGTTGTCATCGGAGAATACAGGCTGTCCGTCCTTAAAGAGGATCATATGAACGTGCATACCGCTTCCCGCCTCACCGTAGATGGGCTTAGGCATAAAGGTTGCGCTCTTTCCGTACTTGAGAGCTGTGTTGTGGATGATATACTTGATCATCATCGTAGCATCAGCCATATGAACAACCTCGCCAAGCTGAGGCTCGATCTCAAACTGGCCACTTGCCGCAACCTCGGGATGATGATAGTTGATCTCAATGCCCGCATCCTTCATATGGAGGCACATTTCGCTGCGGCACTCATAGGAAGTATCGAAGGGCTTTGCAATATGGTAGTTCTTCTGCTTGGGTACTACAACGCCCTTACCCTCAGTTGCAGAGTTCCAATAGGACTGCTTTGCATCAACAGAAGCACCGATATAATTACCCTCAACGCCCCATGTTACATCGTCGAAAAGATAGAACTCAAACTCGGGAAGTATCTTCATCTCGTCAGCAACACCGGAATCCTTCATATACTGAACGGCAGCCTTGATGATGTTTCTGGGGTACTGAGCGAGAGGACGGTTTTCGGGACTGTCAATGATCATTGCGTTACCGGTCATTGTAAGAGTAGGAATATCGCAGAAGGGATCGATAAGAGCTGTGTCAGGGTCGGGAATGAAAACCATGTCGCTCTTCTCAACTACCGCGTATCCGTAGTTGGAAGCATCGAATCCGATACCGCTCTTCATTGTATCCTCAGAGAAATTCTCTGCGGGGATGGTAACATGACGATACTGACCGTTGATATCTACCATCTTAAAGTCAACCATCTTAATATTGTTTTCCTTGATGATCGCAAGAACATCCTGAATACTTTTTGCCATTTTTATTCTCCTTAATTAAATTTTATCTGTATATTATCATTATACCACTATCTTTTACATAGTCAACCGTCACTTAAGAAAGATACGGAGAAGCTTTTTGTAAAATTTGTTGGTATAGGGCTGATATCGCATTGGAAGATCAAGCCATGTCTTTTTATCTACAACAGACTTATAGTGAGAGAAAGCATCAAAGCCTTCCTTTCCGTGATATGATCCCATACCGCTTTCACCAACGCCGCCGAATCCCATCTCACTTGTTGCAAGATGGATAACAACGTCATTAATGCAACCTCCGCCATAGGAAACCTCTTTTAAGATCCTGTCGATATGCTTCTTATTTTCCGAGAAAATATAAAGAGCAAGAGGCTTTTCCTTACCTTTAAGGTCAACTATAATATCATCAAAGCTATCAAAGGACAAAATCGGCATAATCGGGCCGAAAATTTCCTCACTCATAACAGCATCGGTATACTCAACGTTATCCATTACAGTTGGAGCTATACGAAGTGATTCCGAATCCGAATAACCTCCGAAAACCACTTTATTTGGATCTATAAGACCGAGAAGACGCATAAAATGCTTCTCATTTACGATCTTACCATAATCTTCATTCAACAGAGGATCAGGCTGAAACCGGAGCTTTATCTCTTTTATAACTTCCTTGACAAATTGCTCCTTGACCGAGCTATGGCAAAGAATATAATCAGGAGCAACACAGGTCTGACCGCAGTTCAGAAACTTACCAAATACAATACGGCGGGCGGCAAGACTGATATTCGCACTGCTGTCAACAATACAGGGACTCTTCCCTCCAAGCTCGAGAACCGCGGGAGTTAAATGCTCTGCAGTATGCCTTAAAACTTCTTTTCCAACAGCCTGGCTGCCTGTAAAAAACACAAAGTCGAACTTCTCGCAAAGCAGCGCAGAGTTTTCTTTTCGTCCTCCCGCGACAACGGCAATATACTTTTCACAATAGCATTCCCTTATGATCTTTTCAACTATAGCTGAAGTTGCGGGAGAATAAGCACTGGGTTTAACTATTGCCGTGTTTCCTGCAGCAATTGCATCCACAAGAGGATCGAGAGTCAGGAGAAAGGGATAATTCCAAGGGCTCATAATAAGTGTGTTTCCGTAGGGGATCGGCTGTTTAAAGCTCTTGGAGGGAAACTGGGCAAGAGGCGTTCTAACTCTCTTTTTGGAAGAAAGCTTTCTAACATTTTTAAGCATATACGTTATCTCGGAAAGAACGAGACCGACTTCGCACATAAAGGCTTCATATGAGCTTTTCCCAAGATCGGCTTTAAGAGCATCTTCTATTTCAGTTTCATATTTATTTATTGCCGAATATAATTTTTTTAACTGTTCAATTCTGAAATCAACGGGGAGAGTTGCTCCGGAATTATAAAAATCGCGCTGAAGCTGAACAAGTGCTTTGATTTCAATTTCTGTCATAAAATTCACCTCAATGAATTATACCATATTATTTCACAGTTTTCAATGATTATAACTTGTCACATTCAAGTCCTTGTTTTATGCCTTACCAAAGAAAAAAGCACCCTTACGGGTGCTTTTTCTTTGCGAAAGAGCGACTAAAAGTAGTATAAGTTGGTAAAAAACGACCAAAAGTAATGTACTCCGTTTGTTATTTCAGAACAGGAAAGCATAGATAATTTTCTACCTTTTTTCCATCAGAAAGTGTATCTGTTTTTGGTATGACACCCTCTATGACCGCCATCATATTTTGAGCAATAGAAATTCCATCTTCACATGCTGCATAATCCTTCCGTTTACCCATAATAAAATTATCTATAATATGCATACATTATCATTCTTTTTCAAATGCCTTATCAACATTACAACTGAAGCTGAAGCAGATGGAAGCATCGGCAAAAATCTTCCCCGATACATAATTCCTTCAGGTGTAATTGACATATTGCTCAAGTCAGATTTCTTGACCCAGACAACCTTTGTACCATCTGATTCCATTTTTTTTGCTTTGTTTCGTTTCTTGTAATCAAACTTCTGCATAATGGCCATTTTATCCAGTTTAGACTTTGCATACACTAATAGTTGTGGCTTTCCACCTTCTACCAAATCTCTATATGCAGCTATGATATGATAACTTTCAATGAACTCTTTTTCTATACTAAGTTCATCTTTAATCTCATTTAGCAATCCGCTTTCAAGGCCTTTGATATTGAATGTCCCATCTTCGGAAAGTGCATATTTTGTTTTCAATGACGCGCCTACACTATTACCATATGTTTTTTTTCCTATTGAAACAGCACTGCTTCTTTGCACAAAAGCAATCTCACCATCAGAACTTTCAATAAATGCATTAAACCCAAGATGATTCGATAATTTAGAAGACTTCAACGGACTAACGGAAGGTCCAAACTCGTACATATTCCTTATGCATATTCCATTTTCAAGCATATAGTCCATCACTCTATTGGTAATCATTGAATCAAAATATGTAGTCCTTGATGTCATCATGACAAACTTATCTCCGCTTAAATACCAGTCATCCACTCTTATGTTAAGATTATTATAAATTGTCGACACTTTATGAGCTTCTATCAACTTATCAAAATTTCCCAAAACAAAATCCGGAGCATTATACATCACATCTGGCGAATCGTTAATTTCCAAATCTATATCTCTGATCATACACTCACAGCAAACAGGAAAAGTAAATTTCTTCTCTCCGAAGCGCTCAACAATCCGCACCTCATCTGTAGTGCCTGTGTTATCATAAACTATCAGGTTTTTTGTCATCTTATACCTGTTGGTCAATTTTCTGTAGTCTGTTGTGAGCTTAACTTTATCCTCTAATTTCAACAGGACAGGTTTTTTTAACAGATCAATAGCCCTATTAAAAATCAGCATAATCAATACAGAAGAAAATACAGGATAATCAATAAGAGTATTCATGCTTTTAAAATGACAAAATAAAATAATCATAACAAGCAATGATAACACAAATGCAAATCCGTCATTTTTAACAAACTTATATAAGATTTTTTCAAACTTACTCATAATATAAACTCCTTTAAATTAACTATCTTCTTTATATTAGTTGGCGCTATTCTTCCTGTGCTCAAATCAAGGTTCGTGTCAAATCGGGACGAAAAAAATCATACGAATATCATAACACTTCTCAGGATTGTTTTCAATATATGTACCGCATTTGCTAATACCATATAAAAATGCAATTTAAGAAACCTCTTTTGTCTTGGTAGACAAAAGAGGTTTCTTTCGTGGTACAGGCGAAAGGACTTGAACCTTCACGTCGGGGACACCAGATCCTAAATCTGGCGCGTCTGCCAATTCCGCCACGCCTGCGTACTTTGTTATATTAGCATACCGATTCTCTTTTGTCAAGAACTTGTGCTTTTTAACAAAGTTAAATTTATTGCTTGGCTCAGATGAGCTTTACAAGTGACATTACAGTACCGAGAATAATCAAGAATCCGAAATTGAATGCCGAGAATTTTGCAATATATGATACTGTCTTTTCGGGATTATGCTTCGTATATTCACGGAATGTGATAAGACTTGCAAGAGATGCAATAAGTGTACCCACGCCGCCAATATTTACTCCTACGAGAAGATCAGCATAATTCTCCGTAAACTGAGAAAGGAGAATTGCGGAAGGAACATTACTTATAAACTGGCAGGACAGCGCAGAGAAAAGAAGTGTATTCTTTTCAAGAAGCATTGAGAAAAACTCACGAACACCGTCAATTCTTGCCATATTTCCTGCAAAAATGAAGAAAAACACAAAGGTGAGAAGCAAAGGATAATCAACAGCCTTAAGTGCATCTCTGTCAATAAACAAAAGAACTGCGGGAATTATAATAAGTCCTATCCAATAAGGTATTCCTCTGAATACTATTGCAATTGAAAGAGCAAAAAGAACAAGGTATACAGCTGCTCTTTTGGGATCAAGCTTCTTCTCTTCTCCGCCGATCTCGAGAGGCTCTGCCTTTATGAAAAGACAGCAAACTGTGATAAGAGCAACGGAAAGAATAAAAGGAAGTGCCATTATCTTCACAAACTCGCCTGTGGGAATCTCGAACTTTGTATAAAGATAAAGGTTCTGGGGATTACCGAAGGGAGTGAGCATACCGCCGAGATTTGCGGCGATATTCTGCATTATAAAGGTGAATGCCATATATTTCTCTTTTCCCGTATAGCTGAGAACAAAATATCCGAGGGGGAGAAATGTGAGGAGGGCCATATCGTTTGCAATAAGCATTGAACCGATAAAAGTAATATAGACAAGAGCAAGAACAGAAAGTCTCAAGTTCTTGAAGCACTTGACTATCTTACATGCAAGAATATAGAAAAAGCTGATATTCTTGAGAGCGCATACAACAGCAAGCACGCAGAAAAGACATGTGAGAGTCTTAAAATCAAAATATGAGAGATACTCGCTGTCGGGCTTTACGAAAAAGCAAGTTATAACAGCTGCAAAAAATGCAACAGTCATAACTGTATTGTTTTTAATAAAGGGAATTATCGGGAGTCTGACAGGTAATTTGATATGCGAAACCATAATTTCCTCCAATATCAATATGATCAATTAACCGAAAAACTTTGAAATATAACCCTGAATCCAAACAAAGAGAAGCAAAAGAGGAAGAATATATTTACAGTAGAAACGCAGATAGTCTCCAACCTTGGGGCCCTTACCGAGATTAGCCTCATTTTTGAAGTTCTTCCAGCCCCAACCGAATTTATCGGAAGTACAGAAAAGAACGTAAACAAGAGAACCTAAAGGCTGAATATTATTGCTGATGAAAAAGTCTTCAAGATCCTGTATATTTGAGTTTCCTCCGAGAGGATGGAACCCGGAAAGAACGTTGAAACCGAGAATACAGGGAACGGAAAGAATAACCAGCGCAAAAAAGTTGATAATACAGGATTTCTTGCGGCTCCATCCCCATTTATCCATACCGAATGAAATAATATTCTCAAATACCGCAATTACCGTTGAAAGAGCGGCAAAGATCATGAAGAGGAAGAAGAAAGAACCTATGATCCTGCTTGCGGGTAAGGAATTGAATACTTCGGGAAGGATCTTGAAAATAAGACCGGGGCCCTGAAAATCGCCACCTGAAAAATCGGTATAACCAAATGCAAAGCAGGAAGGGATAATTATAAGTCCCGCGATAAGAGCAACGAAGGTATCAAGTCCTGCGATGATCATTGTCTCTCCGAGAAGAGACCTATCCTTCTTCATATAGCTTCCGAATACGGCCATTGAGCCCATTCCTATGGAAAGCGTAAAGAACGCCTGGCCCATTGCGGCAAAGATAACCTCTCCGAAATTATCTTTTACTGTTTCGAAGTTGGGAACAAGATAATATTTTACGCCATCAAGCGCTCCGGGGAGAGTTACCGCTCTTATGGCAAGAAGGCTGATGATAACAAGAAGCGCCAACATCATAACCTTTGTGATCTTTTCAACTCCGTTTTTAAGACCCAAAGAGCAGATAAGAAAACCTATAACAGTTACGAGAACCATAAGCCCGAACATAAGCCAAGGATCAGCTGTAAGATCGCCAAATTGCGATACGATTTCCTTTTTTGAGTGACCCTCAAAATCACCTGCAAGCATTTTATAAAAATATGCAAACATCCAGCCGCTGACAGTTGTATAGAACATCATGAGAAGATAGTTGCCTGCAATTCCCGCCCATGAGAATATATGCCATTTTGTTCCTTTTCTCTCAAGGACCGTAAATGAATCGGCAATGCTCTTCTGGCTTGCGCGTCCTACGGAAAATTCCATAGTCATTATAGGAAGACCGAATATTAACAAAAACAACAAGTATATAAGTATAAATGCTGCTCCGCCGTACTGAGCAACTATGTACGGAAATCTCCATACATTACCAAGACCAATGGCACATCCTGCAGAAACCAGTATAAAGCCAAGTCTTGACCCAAGCTTTTCTCTTTCCATTGAACACCTCAAAACAATGTTTTGCAAACAATTTTTTTGCCGCACACAATTTATTATTTTAACCTTTTTATATTTATATGTCAAGATTTGAATATACATATTTTACGATTTATATTGACAATATATTGGTAAAGACCTATAATTGGACTTGAAGAGTAAGAAACTGTGCGTGAAGTGCTGTGCGAACGGGGAGTTGGCGCGCAGACGAAAGGGTTCCCTGCGGTACGGTTTCTGCATCCCGCTTCAACGGCTGAATAGTTGTACCTTCTTTATGCCGCTGAGTACGGGTAAAGGAGGTTTTTTTGTGAAAAAAAGTAAAAGCAGTTCCCTTTCGAAGGATATCAGAGTATTCCAAAATATTCGTGCGCTATGCACTGCCGCCCTTCTTGCCGCATTATGCGTTGTTATATCCCTTATATGCAAAGCCTTTACAATCACGGCATCTGTCCGCATAACATTTGAAAACCTGCCCCTTATCTTTTCAGGATACGTTCTCGGCCCCTGGGTAGGACTTTTGACGGGCCTTTGCGCCGATGTGACAAGCACAGCCGCAACATACGGACTTGGGGGTATAAACCCCATACTTACCGTAGGAAGTGCTTCAATTGGTTTCCTGGCGGGCGCTTTTTCACACTGGATAATGCCTAAAAAATCAACGTTGCAGATCATTCTCTGTACATTCATACCTCATATCATCGGTAATATTTTCATAAAAACCGCGGGACTATATATCTATTATTCCACACCCCTGCCCGAAATCTTAACGAGGATACTGGTTTATATAGGAATAGGAAGCGTTGAAGCAATAATTCTCAATATTTTGCTGAAAAGCAAAGGAATCACAAAGGCAATAGGAGGCTTGAAGCTATGACCTATAAAGAAGCACTTGAATATATACATTCTGTTGTCTGGCTCGGAAGCCGCCCCGGACTTGAAAGAATCACAGAGCTTTGCAGCCTTATAGGCAATCCGCAGAAAAAGCTCTCCTTTGTTCACATTGCAGGTACAAACGGCAAGGGCTCCACTACTGCCATGCTTTCTGCCATCCTCAGCGAGGCAGGATATAAAGTGGGAACATTCACTTCCCCCTACGTTTTCCGCTTTAACGAAAGAATGGCTGTAAACGGTGAGCCGATCGAAGACGAAGAGCTGGCAGAGATCATTGAATTTATAAAGCCTTACGCCGACAGCATGGAGGACAGCCCTACTGAGTTTGAGCTCATTACTGCTGTTGGATTTGAATATTTCCTCCGCCGCAAGTGTGATATAGTCATACTCGAAGCAGGCCTTGGCGGACGTCTTGATTCCACAAATATTATCCCCGCATCAAAGCTTTCAATAATTACGGGAATCGCTCTTGACCACACTGAGATCCTCGGCGATACAACAGAAAAGATCGCCGCCGAAAAGGCAGGTATCATCAAAAACGGATGCCCTGTGCTCATAGGAAATGCCGACAGCGGCGCAAGAGCGGTCATCAAAAATAAAGCTTACGAATGCGAAAGCACTGCCTACGAGGTAGACTACGGTAGAATTTCCGATCTTAATATGTCTTTAGAAGGTAGCACCTTCAGCTTTCAAGGCTATGATCGTCCCGTTGAGATAACACTCGCAGGCGCATATCAGCCCAGAAATGCGGCTGTTGCCATTACTGCGGTAGAGATTCTCGGAATCGATAAAGACTGCATTATAAAGGGTGTAAAAGCTGCAAAATGGCCTGCCCGCTTTGAGATACTCTGCAAATCCCCTGCCGTTATCTTCGACGGCTCTCATAATCCCGAGGGTATTCGCGCAACCGTTAACACAGTTAAAGAGCTGTTTGACGGTAAGGTGAATATTCTGACGGGGGTTATGGCAGATAAGAGCTACTCTGTTATGGCAGAAGCGATATCTGAGATCGCAGATAAAGTCTATTGCACAAAGCCCTCAAATCCCCGCGCCCTTGACAGTGAGAAATACGCAGAATGCTGCCGTAGCTTTGGATGCACTTCCCTTTCCCTTCCTTCGGTTGATGAAGCCGTAAAGGCAGCATACAACGACTCAAAAGAAAGAAACGTTCCCCTCCTTGTTATGGGAAGCCTCTATCTTTACAGCGAATTCAGAGAAGCCTTTGATAAAATATGAAAAAGAAGCCTCAGGGCTTCTTTTTTATACAATATACTAATATTTTAAACTAAACTTTTAAAATTCTATTGAATTGAGTCTTCTTATAGTTTACAATTAATATATATGTTTTGAACGAAAGGAATTTTGTTATGAAGCTTATGTTCCCCGAAACCACGCGCGGACGAGTAAGTCCTCGTCCCGAAAGCTGGTTCAACTACCACGGCTGGCCTACCGTATGTAAAGACGAAAGAGGCGTTCTTTATGCAACAGCCTCTGCACTTCGTATGTCCCACGTTTGCCCTGCAGGCAAAAATGCTATGTACATCAGCTACAATGAGGGCAAGACCTGGTCTCCTCCCATTATAGTAAACGATTCCTATGCCGATGACCGTGATATGGGTGTTCTTTATCTCGGAAATGGCAAGCTCCTTGTCAGCTGGTTCTCCGTTGGCAACGAGGATTTCTACGATCATATTCAGCAGTACGACTGGTTCGGCGATGCGCACAAGGCTATCACCAAGGGCTTCGGCACAGCTCTTCGCGATCTTCCTCCCGAGGAATTTGCAAAGTACTGCGGCTCCTTTGTTAAGATCTCCAACGACTACGGTATCACATGGTCCGATCCCATCAGAGTTCCCGTTACAGCACCTCACGGCCCCTGCGTATGCAAGGACGGCACAATCGTTTATCTTGGTAACCGCATGGGCAGACCCGAGGACGAGGATGAAAACAAGCGCCCCCCTGTAACTGCTTGCGTAAGTAAGGATGGCGGTTACACATGGGAGATCGCAGGTAAGGTTCCCAACGGTGATATCATTTCAAGCATCAACACCTTCGAGCCTCACGTTACTGAGCTTCCCTCAGGAAGACTTCTCGGTGCTATCCGTGTTCACTGCAACGATCTCGATCCCTTCTTTACAGTATTTACAACATATTCCGATGATAAGGGTCTGACATGGTCTAAGCCCATATGCATCGGCGTTGACGGAAGCCCTCCTCACCTTCTCGTTCACTCAAGCGGTGCTGTTATCTGCTCTTATTCA